>CALZHX010000141.1 GCA_945787435.1 uncultured Woeseiaceae bacterium | reverse complement strand
TAACGGAAAACATGCTGGCCGACGCCTACGCATCGGCACTTGCCGACTACGAGGCCGCAGTTAGCTTCGCGCCAGCTGGAAAGATGCGCAGCCTCGCCGAGCTGGACCTGGCATTCCTCAGTGGCAACTGGCGGGGCCTCTCCGGCCTTACCGAACGGGCACTTGCCGAAAAGGGTTGTTATGACGGCAACTGGACACCAACTGTCGCCAACCTGCTCGGATATGCGGCCGAGTATCACGAGCTATCGGCGAACATCCTTGCCTGCGATCCACTGCGGTCATTATCCTGGTACAACACGGCGCGAGCGAAACTCTGGGCAGGCGATGCGGCAGAAGCACTGCGCATTGCTCGGGAGGGTGTTGAGGTTGCGCCCGGTACCTGGTTGACGATGACATTTTTGCAGACATTGATCGCGAACGACCTGCACGACGAAGCAGACGATGAAATCGACATTCGTATCAGGGATTCAGGTATGGCGACCGTGTTTCACGTCATGGTTGCCGCGCATCGAGGCGATCGGGATCGCCTCGATCCACTGGTCGACTCATACGACGAACTGACTGACGGCGGTTTTTTCGACATCATCGTCGACGCCTGGAGCGGCAGGCGAGACGGAGCTAATCGACGAGCGGCTCAAATTGACGAACACTACTTCGGTGCTGTCGTGCTATGGCAGATGGCGCAATGGTGCCAGTGCGGGGCACCCTGGGATATCGAGGCCACGCCCAATTTTGCGGCCAAAGTCGAGGAGGCCAACCTGGTGTGGCCGCCAAAGACACCGCTGAGTTATCCCCTCAAAGACCGGTAACTGCCCAGCTGAACTGCTGGATTATTCTGCTCAATGGATGATCTCGTCGTCCAACCCCGTCATCTCCCAGCGACCGAGAGAGATCGGAATGCTGTCGATGGCATTGAGACGGTCGAAAAACTCTCTCAATTCGAACCCCTCACCACGCTGCTCGACCTGCCTCGCGTAATCGGCCAGGGTGCGTTCGAGCAAATACTTACCTGTGACATAGCTCGTGCCGTAGCCGGGTTGGCGCAGATACAGGTGCTGTTCGAAGATCAGCAATTCTTTTTCGGTTTTCATCCAGCCTCGCGGCGTCCACTCCATGTGAACCGAACCGGCTTCTTCCATCGTCATTTCGTTGGCGTGTGCGTACAGGGAACCGAGTCCGCGTGCGGCGCGTTGTGCGAGCAGGATCCAGACGAGTTCGCGTGACCGTGGACTGTCATCATACAAACCTGCATGCATGAACATCTCTTCGACGCCCGTCGCTGTGCCTTCGTTGCGACTGTCAAAAATGTTGTACAACAACGTGCCCTGGCGAATCGGGCTTTTGTGCGGTTCGCGGTCCATGCGCGCCAGTTCGAACCAATGCCAGAAATGGGTAAACAAAGGCGCCGGATCGTAGTGCGCAGTAATCCAGAAGAAATGCCGTCGCTCTTCCGGCACAAACGAACCCATTTGTTCGCGAAGCGCTGGTTCCATGTAATTCGTGACAGTTACTATGTCCTTGTCTTCAAGGAAGCTCATGATGCGCTTCACCGCATCGTCTGCCATGGCGTCATATTCTTCAGGCGTGCTCGCAGCGACCATCGGCGGCAGATCACGATTGCGTTGCTCCTCGAGTTTCAGAGACGACCAGGCACGCGCCAGTTCGCGCTTTAGCAACCGAACCTCATCCTCCCAGGTCAGCGGCACAAGGTGCACGTTCTGCTGATACCAGGTGTAGTTCTCTTTGCCGACGCCCGATGGCCCCGTCTTTGATTCGGCTTCAGCCTCTAACCAGGCGATAAGCTCTTCGGTGGCGATAGTGGATTTGTTGATGATGCCGGCCAGCTCGTCACTCGCCGAGTCGCCGAGCCTCTCCTTGAGTTCGCCCAGCACCTCGCGCTGCGCGCGTATATCGCGGATACCGGTAACCCAGAGGTCCCGGGCGTTGCCAGTCAGATTACTGCGTGCCTGTTTCATCAATGGCGGGATGACGCCTAGCTCCGCAACCAGGCGCTGCTGTTCTGCATCATTGAGCGGGAAGTCGTAAGTCCACAGTTCGACCAGTGCATGATGCGTTGGGCCCTCGTGACCGGGCACGTCGCTCCGATATGTCCAGACCGTGTTGTAGAACGCAGGATCGCGCGCCCAGGGCTGTAGAACGCGCCGATTAAAATCGTAGCCGTTCATCTCGGCACCGACGATATGCCAGTCCACCTGGTGCGGAATCGGCCAGGCATCGATATCGAACGACTCGAGCCGCGCGCGCAGCGCCAGGTAGTCATCCTGGCGTGCCGAAAATTGTGCAGGTGTGTAGTCGGGTGCACCATCCAGTAGTGGTGGCGACTCAAACGTGCGCCAGTCCGAGAACAGCAGCAGCAGTTCGTCGTAGTTCGATTGTGCCTCGGCTTTGGACGGGTTCATCGACATCACGGTGGCAACGCAGGTGACAAAGAATACTGTACGACTTGCTGATTTAATCACTCGTCTCTCCTCGTTATTCGACGAATTTCGGGCAGGGCCCGTTCGACACAATCTGCGCCGACCTTCATCGCTTCTTCAGCCTTGCCAAATTCGAGCAGTCCGACATCGCTCAACTTCGGCGATATCAGGATGTCCGCGGGATCCCCGGCAAGGCGACTTCGTGTGATGCGGTCCTGGAAAATGTTGATCGAACTCGAGATGACGCCGAGCAGCCCCGGCGGTGTTTCCTTTTCGTCGGCCGATGAAAACAATGAACTCGAGTATTCCTTTGCCTGTTGCTTCAAGTGCCGCAACAGGCCCTCTTCCTCCTGAGCCGAAGACACGGTAGTGCGTTTTTCTCGCCTGCCAACGATATCCGAGTTCAGGTTGACGGCAATGACCACGTCGGCACCGAGCGCGTGACACGCGGTCACCGGAACCGGGTTGACGAGTCCTCCGTCGACTAGCCATCGATCATTCTCACGAACCGGGGGGAACAGGCCCGGGAGTGACATCGATGCCCTGACGGCTTGTGCGACGCTGCCGTCCTTCGACCAGACTTCGTGGCCACTGTCCAGGTCCGTTGAGACAGCAATGAAGGGTTTAGGTAGCTCTTCAATCGTGACATCCTCGGCGGCAACATAGCTGTGCAGGAATTTATTAAATCGCGCGATGTCGACGAAGCCTGCCTGCGAGAACTTGATGTCGAAGAACCGATACACATCGGAGCGGCTCGAGTCCAGCACCCAGTTCTGCAGTTTGGTGAGATTGCCCGCGGCGTAGGACGCTCCCACCATGGCGCCGACCGATGTGCCGCACACGACGTCAGGTTCGATACCCGCTTTGAGCAGCGCGTTGATAACGCCGATGTGTGACCACCCGCGCGAAGCACCGGAGCCCAGGGCAATTCCAATCGTTGGCGAGGAACTCATAAGGTCGACAGTCTACCCGTTCGCCGCCCTGCCGACATTCGCGCGTATACTCCGCCAATCAGTGGCAGGCAGAATTATCGCTCAGCGCTATGGAGAAACGAACGACAGGACCGCAGACGCTGGAAGCCGCGATGAAACATCACGGTGCCGGCAAACTCGAGGCAGCCGCTGATATTTACGCGAGCTTGCTCACACAGGATAAGGACAACCCCGACGCAGCCTTCGGCCTCGGCACCATCCTGATGCAGCAGGGTCGGATCGACCAGGCACTGCCGCTACTCGATCAGGCGCGACGCGCCAACCCGGCCATTCCTGTATTTGCTTTTAATCATGCTTGGGCGCTCGCGCGGCTCGACCGAGTCGAGGAGGCAACCCGCGGCTTCATGCGTGCCGCGGAGCTTGCCGCCGGCGACACCGCGACGCTGGTCGAAATTTGTTCCCGGCTGGTTGCTCTCAATTACCTCTACGAAGCTATCGATATTCTGACGGCGGCGTCAGAACGCACACCGGAGTCACAGGAAATCTGGCTGGCGCTTGCACAAGCACTTGGAAGAGCATGGCAGCTCAAGGCGGCGCTTCCGGCATATGAACACGCCTTGACGCTAGGCCCACCCGTCGCCAGGGATTTGCTGGCCTACGCCGATCTTCTTTTTCTCGCCCGTCAGCCGGATGCCGCGAAAAAGGCAATACTGCGGGCCAGGGAACTC
>CALZHX010000140.1 GCA_945787435.1 uncultured Woeseiaceae bacterium | reverse complement strand
CTACTTCACTGCTGTCACGGGGGAGGGCGGACACGTCGCACCACTCGCCAGAGATTATCCTTTCTACGTTCTTGCCGAAGCCGAAGGGTCAGACCCGGAAGCTGATGATCGGCGTTTCCAGCGGCTACTCGAGCAGGCGCACGAGAGTGGCGACATTGTCGATGCGGTTGTGCCCAAATCGGAATCGGAGCGAGACGCACTCTGGGCTATTCGCGAGCAATTTGAGGCGGCGCAACCTGCCTACCTGTACGACGTCAGCCTGCCCATGAAGGCGATGAGTTCCTACGTCGACAAACTTGAGGCCGGGCTCAATGCCTGGCGTCCGGATGCTGAATGCAATGTCTTCGGGCATATCGCCGACGGCAACCTGCATATTTTCGTCAAGCCGTTTGATGACGGCGCCCATCACGAGGACAGCGACGACATCGTCTATGGCTGCCTTGAAGGGCTCGGCGGCTCCATATCGGCCGAGCACGGTATCGGTATCGAGAAAAAGCAATGGCTCGGCGAAACGCGTTCCGCAGCTGAAATTCAGATGATGCGCAGCTTGAAAAATTTGCTGGATCCCAGGAATATCCTCAATCCCGGCAAGGTAATTGACTAGAGGGTCTCCGGCCGGCCTGCAGGCCCCATGTGGACAATACGTAAATCCCCAAATAGCAAAGATCACCGAGACATACCATTGTGCGGTAATCATCGCTGGCGAATGAAATCGCCGCACTAAGCCAGAACAGGTCTGTTGCATGCACATGAGACAACTAAGCGCCCAGGATGCGGCCTTCCTCTATATTGAAAGTCGCGGTGCGCACCTGCACCTGACGTCCCTGAACATCTACGATCAGTCCACGGCACCCGGCGGCAAGGTACGCCACAAGGATATCCTCAATTACGTTGCAAGCCGGCTGCACACATCACCCACATTCCGCCAAAAGCTGGTGTCGCTGCCGTTCAGTGTCGACTATCCCTACTGGGTGGATGACGAGCAGTTCGATCTCGAGTTTCACATTCGCCACATCGCACTGCCTGAACCGCGCGACTGGCGGCAACTGTGCATACTCGTCGCACGAATTCACTCGCGCCGCCTGGATCTGACGCGCCCACCGTGGGAAATGTATGTTGTCGAAGGCGTCGACAATATTCCCGGAACTCCCAAGGGGGCGTTTGCGATTATCGCGAAATACCATCATGCGGCAATCGATGGAGTGTCTGGCCAGGAGATCATGGCTGGCCTGCACAGCACGACACCCGAGTTTGAATCAGACCCCGAAGTCGAGGATTGGGAGCCCCAGGCTGAACCGTCCTGGCTGGGCTTGTTGACGCGTGCTGCCGTGAACAATATTCGCCAGCCATTTCAGTTGGCGAAGGCCGTCTCGGCAACGCTGCCAGGAATCAGCCAGGCTCTGCTCAGGGGCGAGTTGCCTGAGGTCACACCGGACAACGATGTGCCGGAGACCCGATTCAATGGAGAGGTCTCGCCGCACCGCGTATTCGAGGGCCAGACGTTCAAGCTGAAAGAGCTTGCTGCGATCAGGGGGGCTGTACCAGGTGCCACGGTCAACGATGTCGTGCTTGCTATTTGTGGTGGAGCGCTACGCGCCTATCTTCTGGACAAAGGCGAGCTTCCCGAGGAATCCCTGGTTGCGATGGCGCCAATCAACACGCGCGTCGCCGCAGAGGAGGGCACAGGTGGCAATAAGCTTGCGATGATGTTCGTGCCAGTCCACTCAGACGTTGCAAACCCGCTGGCGCGTTTGCGGGCGGTCGTCGAGGCGACGAAAAACGCGAAGGAGACCCGCAACGCCATCGGTGCCAGGCAGATGACGGATCTCACACAGCATATCCCGTCAGCGACGAACGCACTGGCCGGTCGGCTAATCACAGGGTTGGGCCTGGGGCATCGTGCGATTCGAATCTGCAACTGCACGATCACGAATGTTCCGGGGCCGCAGCAACCGCTGTATTTCAACGGTGCGAAATTACTGAAGATGACGGGCAGCGCGCCTATCATTGACGGCATGGGCCTGATCATTACCGCGATCAGCTACAACGGCGAGATCGTTTTCTCGTTCACGACTTGTCGGGAAATGATGCCGGACCCTGAAAAACTCGCGAGCTTCGCCCAGAAGTCGTTCAAGGCACTGAAAAAGGCCGCCGCGGCTACTTGACGCTGCGCAGCTTCACCTCTTCTTCGCCAGCCTGACCGAGATTCCTGAGAAACAGTCGGCGAATTTCATCGGCGTGCTCATGCACGGTCGCGGCCGTCCAGTTGTCCGTTGCGACAGGGGGTAACACCTTGACATCGATCTTGGCAGGCCGAATGATCGTGCCGGTCTTGGGCATGGAGTCGGACGAGTTCGCAATCACGATCGGTATGACAGGCACACCGGCTTGCATCGCAATATGGAACGCTCCCATTTTGAATTCGCCGAGCTTGTAGCCAAGGCTGCGCCGCCCCTCTGGCGCGATTGCGATCGAGATTCCTTCCTTGAGGCGTTTGACCGCCGGTTTCAGGGCATCGATCGCCTGGTCGTGATTGCCGCGATCGATGAACATCGTGCCCACCGCACCGAGAATCGTGCCGACCAACGGATTCGATTGCATTTCTGTTTTCGCCACGCCTGAGAAATTTCGCCGCAACAGGCGAGCGAGGATCAATGCATCCGTCGCGCTCTGATGATTGAAGACGAATACGGCTGGTCGGTCTGACCACAGGTGTTCTTCGCCCTCGGTCGCGACCTGCAGCCCGGCCGCGGCGCTGCCGAAATCGCCCCAGATGGGTATTGCAGTATTGATGAGTTCCCGCCTGGACTGGTTCAGGAACCAGCCAGGCAATCCGGCCAGGAACGAGCCGAAGAAACCGCCGAAGACGAGTCCGGTCCTGGCGACGTCCCAGATGCCTGGCAGGCCGCGGCTGGCGAAGCTCTGCACTGGCCATCCCTCGCGTCGTGCCTTGCTCTGCAACACCGCGTCGGGATTTACTGGTCGCGGGAAACCGACGCCCTCGAGCAGCGGGATGTCTTCGCCTCCGTCCGTATAGAAGTAGCTCTTGCCGAGGGTGATTCCATTGTCTTTGGCGAAACTGCGTGCGGCCTCG
>CALZHX010000139.1 GCA_945787435.1 uncultured Woeseiaceae bacterium | reverse complement strand
TCGCTCCCTGCTGGCCCCGACCGGATGTGGAGTTTGGTCACCGCCTTTGTCGCGCCTATGAGACCTACCTGCTGCTGCACGGTGAGCCTCAGCTCAGTTTCGAATGGGCGTGGAACCTGTTGCACAGCATTTCCTACAATGACGAGCTGTACCTGGCCGGGTGCAGGACCTGCCGGACGCTCTACGTCCAGGACGCCTACGCGATCGACAACGAGACCTGTCCGTGCTGCGCAATAGAGGCAAGTAAGCAACGCTCCTGATTTTGGCATTACACTGTCGCCGTGAGCACAGAGAATCGACATGTATTCGCCGGCGCGTTTGTCGATCGGAGCGGCGAGCGGCGCAAAGACGCAGACTGGCTTGCCGACGCGCTGGCCAGCGACGACAGCCGCTTTGTCCCTGTCTGGAACGACAAGTTCCTGGTCGGCGACGAACCTGCCGGTACGGTGCTATTGGAACACCATCAACTGAGCCACGCTGCGGCCGAACAGGAACTTATATTCCTCGGCATTTTTCGTGATAACCCGACATTTGCGATCAGGATTGACGGCGAAGACGCCCCGTTCCGGGAACTCGGTCAATTCCAGGAATTGCGCTACCTCGGAACCATATTGCCACCGGACGAAGCGAACCTATTCGCGCATGCGCGCGCGCTGGTCCTGTGGCATGCGTCGCAGGTTTTCTGCGGTATCTGTGGATCCGCTGCGCGTCCCGGCGCCGCGGGCAATTCCCGAATTTGTATAAACGAAAGTTGCGGGCGAGAAATTCATCCACGCGTCGACCCGGCTATTATCGTTCTTGTTGAGGATGGCGACCGCTGCTTGCTAGGCAGACAACAATCCTGGCCCGAGGGGCGTTATTCGACGATCGCCGGTTTCGTCGAGCCGGGCGAGAGCCTCGAAGATGCTGTGCGCCGCGAAGTGTACGAAGAGACCAATATTCGCGTCGGCAAAGTGACTTACCACAGCTCGCAGCCCTGGCCCTTCCCCTCGTCCCTGATGCTTGGCTTCACCGCAGAAGCGAGGACGACAGACATCGAGCTCAATGACGGCGAACTCGATGATGCTCGCTGGTTTACCCGCGAAGACCTGCGCTCCGATTTCCCGAAGCTACCGTTTCGGATATCCATCGCGCGACGACTCGTCGACGGCTGGCTCGAGTCACGAGACGCTGTAGACGGACAATAACCAGTCCCGAATGTGGGCGATTTCCTCGCTGCACACAGCGTGCGCCATCGGGTAGTCATGCCATTCGATATTGAAGCCAGCCTTGGTCAGCAGATCGGCTGACGACGTACCCAACTGCATCGGCAATACGGGATCGAAACTGCCGTGCGCCATAAAGATCGAAATACCCTGGTTGGCGGCTTCTTCGTTGCGCACGACCTCGGCGTCGAATCTGCTCATCAGCGGCAGGTAGGTCGATAAGGCCATCAGGCCGGCAAGACTCTGCGGATATCGCAACGCCGCGTGCAGCGCGATTGCGCCGCCCTGCGAGAAGCCGGCGACGACGATTCGATTTGATTCGATGCCACGATCCTGTTCGCGCCGGATAAGCTCAGTCAGTATCTCGCCACTGGCGCGAATGCCCTCTTCGTCCACCGGACCATCACGATCGAGACCGAAGATGTCGTACCAGGCACGCATGGCCATGCCGCCATTGATCGTCACTGGTCTGACAGGGGCGTGCGGAAACACGAAGCGCAGGGGCAATTCTTCGGGCAAGCGCAACTCGGGTACGATCGGCTCGAAGTCATGGCCGTCGGCGCCCAGGCCATGCAGCCAAATGATACTACCAGTGGGGTTGGGCCCCGTTTCGAGTTCTACGGTGTCAGTCATGCGTGCAGTTTATGCGAAATAGAAGGTTGACGTTGTATGCGCATTTTGTAAGTATTATGCGCATATTTATGCGAGATGGCTCATGCCGAACTCATCCGAAGACCAGCTGCAGCGCCGCGAGACGATCCGGCAATTGTTGTTGCGCGCGCCCGCCGACACGCAACAGGCGCTCGTTGACGCGCTCAACGGCCGCGGCCTCGTGGCCACACAGTCCAGTGTCAGCCGCGATCTCAAGGAACTCGGCGCGATCAAGACGAACCAGGGTTATGAGCTGCCCTCGTCGAGTTTAGAGGACGGCAACGAGCTGCATGAGGTGGCCGATTTCCTTCGCAGCATCACCCCCGCTGGACCGAACCTGACCGTTATTCGCACGGCTATCGGCGCCGCGCAACGAGTTGCCCTTGCGCTCGACCGCAGTGACTGGCCCGAGATGGTCGGTAACATCGGCGGTGATGACACCGTGTTTGTCGCGTCTGACTCGGCGGCCAGCCAAAAAATTCTCATTTCGAAAATCGAGCGCGCTCGCTCGTAGCTGCGCGCCAAAGGACCCCATTGTGAGCCAGGACCTGTCCCCAATTATTCTCGCGTTTTCCGGCGGCCTCGATACGTCATTCTGCGTGCCCTGGCTCAAAGAGACCTATGGCCGCGATGTGATCACGGCAACAGTCGACACGGGCGGTATCGACACTGATGCCGCGGTAGCGCTCGAAGAGCGAGCTATGGCGCTTGGTGCGATCGAGCATGTTGTGATCGACTGCAAGCAGGACTTCTTCAGTGGTGTTATCCGACACCTGATCGCCGGCAATGTCTTACGCGGGCAGGCGTATCCCTTGTGCGTCGGCGCGGAACGCGGACTGCAGGCGGCACGGCTTGCGCAGATCGCGAAAGAGCGAGGTGCGACAACGGTCGCACATGGCTGTACCGCAGCCGGTAATGATCAGGTTCGTTTCGAAGTCGCCTTGCGCACATTGAATCCCGGGCTCGAGATCCTCGCCCCCGTTCGGGACAACAACTGGGTACGCGACGAACAGCTTGCTTACCTCGAAGATCACGGCATGCCGCCACCGGCCCAGGGATCGGCATACTCGATCAATCGCGGCTTGTGGGGTATCACCATCGGTGGACAGGAAACCCTGACCTCGGAGAACACGCTTCCTGAAGATGCGTGGGTTCTTTCTCCAAGAGCATTCAGCGACCCGCTGCCGGCAACGCAACACTCGCTCGAATTCGCGGCAGGCATCCCGGTCAAACTGGACGGTAAAGCTCTGCCCCCTGTGGCCTTGATTGAAGCGCTCGAAGTCCTCGCCGGCGCCTATGGTATAGGCCGGGGTATTCATCTTGGTGACACCGTACTCGGCACCAAGGGTCGCGTCGCCTTCGAGGCGCCGGCCGCGATCACGCTGATTACGGCGCACCGCGAGCTCGAAAAACTCGTGTTGAGCGCTCAACAGATGCGCGTCAAGGACAGCGTCGCTGCGGTCTATGGTGACCTGGTGCACGAAGGCAAACAGCTCGACCTCGTGTGCGCCGACATCGAAGCTTTCCTGACTTCGTCGCAGCAACGCGTTTCGGGCATGGTCAGGTTCTCGTTGAAACCCGGCAGCCTTTTCATAGAAGGCGTGCAGTCCGTGCATTCACTGCTCGCAGCAACCAGGGGTGTCTATGGCGAGTCCGCGGGAGAGTGGACGGCTGCAGACGCACTTGGCTATGCGCGCATCTTGTCGTTGCCCGGGTCGCTACAGACTCGTGCCGGCGGAGATGCATTATGAAAAGCGTCGTTGTCGATAAAATTGCGTCGGTCGCGCAGCACAGCGAACTCGGGCACGAGCTGCGCCTGTCGGCGGAAATCCCCTGCGAGGAGGGCGTACTCGTCGCCGTGCGTGTTCTCAATAACAAGACACGCTACAACCAGCTCGAATTGACCTCCGGCCGCATGGCTGCCGTTAACCAGGGAGATGTCGTCGTCGGCGCACTTGGTCATCGCAAGGCGCTACGTGGCTATTCAGGCCACCTGCCGACCCATCTCGAGGTTGGCGATTCGGTCCAGCTGCTGAACATCGGTGGCGTTCTCGGCATCTGCGATTCCGCCAATCCTGATGTCGGTGCACCGTTTGAGTGCGAAGTGCTGGGCACCGTTCTGCATTTTCCTTATCTCGGCGAACGCATCGGCGTGCCGG
>CALZHX010000138.1 GCA_945787435.1 uncultured Woeseiaceae bacterium | reverse complement strand
GGACAGTACGAAGAGGCTTACGACAGCTGCAAACATGGTCAGTGAAAACTTCAGGTTCTTGATGGTCATTTCATTCTCGATTGGAGTGGTTTCGATGACGCGATCATAAGCCGCAAGTACCGCCTCCGATGTCGAGTGGTTCACAGTTAAGCGCACGGTAAGTAGTATCCACGACCGTGCAGAATGTGGGTAGAATACGCGCCCTGACTCATTGCTCCTGAGAATCCATGAAAGTCCGTTTTTTAGCGCTATTTACGCTGTTTGTCGCCATTCACGCCTTCGCCGCCGAGCCTCGGCCGCTGCCCGCTCCGCCGGTCATAGGTGCGACCAGTTTCTTCGTTATTGACGCCCGGACCGGTCACGAAATAGCTGCGCTCGAGCCCGATAAAGCCGTGGCGCCGGCAAGCCTGACGAAGCTCATGACGGCCTATGTCGTATTCAAATCGCTGCAGGAAGGCCAGATTCAGCTCAACGAAGAAGTCACGGTCAGCGAGAAAGCGTGGCGAGCCGAGGGCTCACGAATGTTTATCGAAGTCGGCAAGCGTGTGTCGATCGAGGACCTCCTGCTGGGCATGATCGTGCAATCCGGCAATGACGCCAGTATCGCCCTTGCCGAACACGTTGCCGGTTCGGAGTCGGTGTTTGCCGAGATGATGAACCAGTACGCGAGCGCACTTGGCATGCTGTCGAGCAGTTTCGTCAATACGACGGGTCTGCCCGATGATAATCACTATTCGACCGCGCGCGATCTCTCAACACTGGCGCGCGCAATCGTCAGCGAGTTCCCCGAGTACTACAAATGGTACTCGGTGAAGGAATTCACATTCAACGAAATCAAGCAACCGAACCGTAACAACCTGTTGTGGCGGGATGACTCAGTTGATGGCATGAAGACCGGCCACACCAATGCGGCTGGCTATTGCCTGGTGTCATCTGCACAGCGCGATGGCATGCGTGTCATCTCCGTCGTTCTCGGCACGTCCAGCGCAAAGGCCCGTATCGACGGCAGCCAGGCACTGATCAACTACGCGTTCCGCTTCTTCGAGACGCGCCTGTTATTCAAGGCTGGCGAGGTTATCGCCAATGCACGTATCTGGAAGTCGGCGAATGAGCTCTCGTCTCTTGGTGTTCTTGAAGATCTCTACATAACAGTCCCACGTGGCGCTTATGATTCGCTCGAGTCCGTGCACAACATACCGGCCGTACTCGAAGCCCCGGTCGCAATGGGACAACCGCTCGCCGAGATGACTATCAGCCTGAACGGCGCCGTCCTCGTCAGCCAGCCACTGCGTGCACTTGCCGATAACCCGAGCGGTTCGTTCTGGCAACGTACTGTCGACAGTGTCAGCCTCTGGTTTGAGTAGTTCGATGAGCGAAGAGTCCTTACTCAAATTTCCTTGCTCGTTTCCCATCAAGATGATGGGACGTGACACGCCGGAGTTCAGAGCGACAGCCCGGATGCTCGTTGAAAGGCACACCGGCCCCATCAACGATGAAGCAATCAATGATGCGTTGAGCCGTAATGGCAATTTCGTTTCGATCACAATTACCGTTGTCGCCCTCAGCCAGGAACAGCTCGATGACATCTATCGCGACGTGTCGTCGCACGAAGATGTCCTGATGGCGCTATGAGCGAACTGGTCGTTCGCGACCTCGGCCGCCAGGTATACGAGCCCGTCTGGCGAGCCATGCAGGAATTTACCAACACCCGTTCCGAGTCCACACCGGACGAGGTCTGGTTCTGCGACCATGACAGCGTGTTCACGCTCGGGCTCAATACGAAACCCGAACACCTGCTGGCGCCTGGCGATATCCCGGTCATTCAGATCGATCGCGGCGGACAGGTCACCTATCACGGTCCGGGCCAGCTCATGATCTACCCGCTTATCGACCTGCGTCGCGCGGGTTTGGGCGTCCGCGATTTAGTCACCGCGCTCGAACAGAGTGTCGTTGACCTGGCTGCGGACTACGGCATCGAAGCGGCAAGCCGCTGTGATGCACCGGGCGTTTACATTGATGGCGTCAAGCTCGCCAGCGTCGGCCTCCGAATTCGGCGTGGTGCCAGTTTTCACGGTATGGCGCTCAACGTGGACGTCGATCTCGAGCCATTCTCACGAATTAATCCCTGTGGTTTCAGGGACTTGCAATTGACTGATTTGGCGCGCCTCGGGGCGGACAGTGATCTTGCAGCGGTTCGCGACAAACTCCTGCCGCATCTGTTGCGCCACCTGCATCTCGATCAGGCGTTGAGTTCGGCAAGACTTTCTGGCGTGCCGACGTCCCTCCAGAGCCCCGAGTAAATACTGCCACTGATCCTGTCGGCATCCGCCGCCGCACGCAGCATCGGCACCACTGAGAAACGACCAGGCGAGCAGTCTGCAAAAAATTCTGGTCGGTAGATCGACACGCCACTGAACGTGAAGGTGGGCTCGCCGTCGTTGCGAATACGACCGTCCACGATGGCGAAGTCGCCGCCGGTTTTGTCTTCCGGGACGGGCACGCAAACCAGGTGCGCCATGTCATCGCCATCCAGCTGTGCATTCGGCAGCGGCATGTCGGTATAGATGTCGGCATTGATGACGAGAAACGGGTCGCCACCGAGCACGGGCAGCGCCCGGTGAATCCCACCGCCGGTCTCGAGAATGTTGTCGCCTTCCTGGCTGTAAATAACGTTGAGCCCGAATGCTTCCCCGGAACCGACGCGTTCGGTGATTTGGTCGCCGAGCCAGCCCAGGTTGATAACAACCGTTTCGATGCCGCCCCTGGCAAGTGACTGCAGGTGCCGTTCGAGCAGTGCTTGTCCTCCAACCTCGACCAGCGACTTGGGCACGCTATCGGTGACCGGCCTGAGCCGATCTCCACGGCCGGCGGCGAGGATCATCGCAATCACACCGATCTTTCCAGAGCCGGCAGGCAGTGTTCATTGATCAGGTCGACGAGAAAAGTCAGTTCGGGATACTTGCCGCCGAGATCAACGATGTAACTCAGGGTGCGCGGCACATCCAGCATGTATTCCGGCTTGCCGTCGCGGTGATTGAGTCGTGAAAATATGCCGGCGGCCTTGAGATGTCTTTGCACGCCCATCAGGTCGAAGGCGCGCACATATTGATCGTCCGACATAGAGTGCAGCCCGATGTTGCGTGCGTCGCCGCAGAAACTTCGACACCACTCGTCTATTTGCGTCTCCGACCACTTGACGTAGCAGTCCTTCAACAGGGAAACGAGATCGTAGGTTAGCGGTCCTTCGACCGCATCCTGAAAATCGAGTATCCCGGGACCGTCATCGGTCACCATCAGGTTGCGCGAATGATAGTCGCGGTGCACGAACACCTGTGGCTGGTCGAGCGCATTGCTCACCAGCGTGTCACACAAAGATTGCCAGTTCGCCTCGGCACCATCAGCAAACTCGATGCCGAGGTGTTTCTCGCATAACCAGTCGTGAAACAGTGAAAGCTCGAACCGCAGAAGCTTGTCGTCGTACGCGGGTAACGACGACTGAAACGCTTCGCCGCGACTTTGCACGATGAGCAAGGCCCGCAAGGCCGTCCGGTACAGTGTGTCTGCCGCCGCGCTGTCCTCGGTCAATAGTTCGAGGTATTGCGTGCTGCCCAGATCCGTCAGCAGCAGGAAACCGTCGTCGAGGTCTGCCTCCAGGACTCTTGGCGCTTGCAGTTGCATCGACTCGAGGTAACCGGCTACCTGGATGAAGGGTCTGCAGTCTTCCTGTTCGGGCGGCGCATCCATTGCGATGTAACTTGCGGTCGCCGAATGAACACGAAAATAGCGCCGGAAACTCGCATCGCCGGAGGCCGGCTGTGGGTCGGCGTTCGCAAGCCCGTCTATGCCATGCAGCCAGGCTGTCAATTCGGCCAGCCGGGAATCGTTTTTCTCACCGTCTATACTGATCTCAGACCTCCGTAACGCGTTGAAGCACCTGCAAAACTATGCGAAGGTAACATACCCCCGTAACCCGATAACCATTTTGCCCTCGACTCGACTGATCATCGCCGGTGCATTGCTGGTTTCGCACTACGCGCATGCCGCGGAACCGGACTCATGCTATGCGCCAGTCCAGCCCGTGGATGTCGAAAACGCGCTGACGACGATCGACCTGACCGATCCTGAAACAATCGTTTTCGAAGTCGGCGAACTCGACGCGCAAATGGGCGTGCCTCCGCATGCGTCAATGACGGGCGGCGTGCTGCTGCGGCAAGGCGACAAGGTTGCTGGTGCCGATACCGCGGAGTATGAACCGACGAATCAGTCTTTGCTGCTCGAAGGCGACGTTCGCTTCGAGGATCCCAGTTCGCACGTGGAATCGGACCGCGCCGAATTCTCCTACGGTCTCGGCCGCATCCTGTTTGAGGGCGCTCAATTCTCATTGCAGGGTAACAATGCGCGCGGTGCCGCGGATGCACTCGAGATCAACCAGGCCGGACGACTCGAGCTCGACGGCGTCAGTTACACGACCTGCCCGCCGGGGTCAAACGACTGGCTGATCCGCGCCAAAGACATTGATCTCGATACAAGCGAAGGTGTCGGCACCGCCAAGGGTGTGAGCCTGCGTTTCAAGGGCGTGCCAATTCTGTACTCGCCACACTTCTCATTTCCGATTGGCGACGCACGCAAGACGGGCGTCCTTGCACCCGAGATCGGCACGGGCGGTCGCAGCGGCAACGAAATTCGTGTGCCCTTCTACTGGAACATCGCGCCAAATTACGACGCAACGCTCACGCCACGGCTACTGACAGAACGAGGCCTGCAGGTCGGAGCACAGTTTCGCTACCTGACCAGGACGATGGACGGCGAAGCCTATGCCGAGCACCTCCATAACGACAGCATGTTCAACGACTCTCGTACTTTGGTCCAGCTGCAGCATCGCACGATGTTCGTCAACGGCTGGCGCAATCGCATCGATTTTCGTGAAGTATCCGACAGCCAGTACTTCGAGGATCTCGGCGGCAGCCTGAGTGTTTCGAGCATTACGCACCTCAATCGCTCGCTGAGCTTTGACTACTACACAGACAACCTGTCGTTATTCGGCCAGATCCAGGACTTCCAGACAATTGACGAGGCCATTGAGCCGAGCGATGAACCGTACCAGCGCGTGCCGCAGCTCATCATGCAGGGTCGCTGGCCCGACAAATGGCTCGGCATGCAATTTGGCCTTGATAGTGAACTCGTCAACTTTGATCGCGACGTCGGCGTTACAGGCTGGCGATTCAATCTGGCACCAAGCCTGGAGCTGCCTTTTTCTCGAAGCCCTGGCTGGTTCATCACCCCGGCGGTGTCCCTCGATTACACCCGCTACGAACTCGAGAACACGTTGCCGGGGCAGTTGAGTGACCCGACGCGCACGTTGCCAATCGGCAGTCTCGATGTTGGTATCGTGCTCGAGCGTGCGCTTGGCGAGTCTAAGACGGATCGCGTCATGACGCTCGAACCGCGCATGCTGTACGTGCACATTCCGCAACGCGACCAGGACGAGCAGCCGGTGTTCGACACCATCACGCCTGACCTGAACCTGGTCTCGCTCTATCGCAAAAATCGTTATCTCGGCATCGACCGCATTGCCGACACCGACCAGGTCAGCGTCGGCGTAACGTCACGCATTCTTGATGCCGGCTCGGGCCGCGAGCTCGTGACCGCAACGATTGGCCAGACGAGCAACCTGAGCAAAAGTGACGTTACCTTGCCCGGTGAGACAATGTTCCTCGACGAGACATCCGATTACATCGCTGAGATTCGCTTCGGGCTCTCGCAAAATCTCAACTTCGATTTTGGTCACCAGTGGGGTGAACAGGAACGCGGTACTACGCAATCACAGGCGCGGCTGCAATACCGGCCGGCCGGCAACAAGGTCCTGAATCTCTCGTACCGATTCCGCAGGGACTCTCTGGAACAAGGTGACCTGTCCTGGTCCTGGCCCATCTCATCGCAATGGAATGTCGTTGGACGCTACAAGTACTCCTTCCGCGATGAAGAAGCACTCGACGAGTTTCTTGGCGTCGAATACGAGAGCTGTTGCTGGGGCATCAGGCTCGTCTCGCGGCGCCATATTTCGACCCGTGACGGAACTCGCGATTCATCGATCGGTCTGCAACTTGTACTGAAGGGCTTATCGAGTGTCGGTACCGCTGCTGACAAAATGTTGGAACGTGGTATTCTTGGCTACTCCGCGAATCTCCGGTAGGAAATAGTGTTTATAAACAACAAGTTATGTGCAAGCTTGTGCGCAATCGGTGCCTTGTCTGTCGCCCAGCCGGCGTTCTCTGCCGAGCTCTCGGAAACGGGTGATTTCCTCGACGGTGTTGCCGCCGTCGTCAACGAGGGCGTCGTGCTTAAGAGCCAGTTACGCAGCCAAACGTCGATCGTTATTGAACGCGCAGCGCAGGCCAATCCGCCCTTGCAGTTGCCGCCACCTGATGTGCTGCGGGAGCAGTTACTCGAGCGATTAATTTTGCAGGAGATTCAGTTGCAGCGCGCTGAACGCATCGGGCTGCAGATTTCCGACCAGATGCTGAACCAGTCAATCGAACAACTTGCGGCAGGTAACGGTGTTTCGTTCGCAGAAATGCCTGCATTGCTGGCAAAGGACGGCATCGACTACGGCGCCTTTCGCGAAGAGTATCGTGACGAAATGACGCTTGAGCAGCTACGACAAATCGAAGTCGGCCGCCGTATCCAGGTGTCGCCGAGGGAGATCGAACAGTGCATTGCCGATCTCGAAGGCAACGTTGCCGTGGACTCCGATTACAACCTGTCACATATCCTGGTATCAATTCCGGAATCGTCGACAGCAGACGAAGTCGCCGAAATCCAGGCCGAAGTTGCGGACATTTACGAACAACTACAAAACGGCGCTGACTTCGGTGAGATGGCGGTCCGCCACTCCAGTGCACAGACGGCGCTTGAAGGCGGTGCACTTGGCTGGATGAAGGGCAACCAGTTGCCGACGATCTATACCGATGTCGTCGTGAATCTTGAAGCGGGTTCCGTTTCCGAACCCTTCCGCAGTGCAAGCAGTTACCACATCGTCAAGGTCAACGACTTGCGTAGCGCCATCCAGCGTAGTGAGATCAACCAGGTCCAGGTTCGACACATACTGATAACACCGAATGAAATCATCGATGACGAAACAGCGAAACAGCGTCTCGATGATGCGGTTGAACGAATTGGCGAAGGCGAGGATTTCGGCGAGATCGCCAAACTGCTTTCCGACGATCCCGGGTCTGCAAATAGCGGCGGTGACATGGGCTGGTCGGGGCCCGGAGCGTTCGTGCCAGAATTCGAGGAGGTCGTGGATCGCATGGAGTTAGGTGTTGTCTCCGAACCGTTTCGCAGTCGTTTTGGCTGGCACATTCTCGAGGTGCTTGATCGTCGTGTCTACGACAACACCGAGGATCTCAAGGAAACCAACTGTGTGCGCCGCATCCAGAACAGCAAGATGGAAGAGGAAACGCAGTTGTGGATGCAGCGCCTGAGAGACGAAGCATTCGTCGAGATACGCGTCTAGTTGTTACCGCAGGTGAGCCCGCCGGTATAGGGCCGGAGCTCTGCCTGACACTTGCGCATGAGCCGTTGCCATGCGGCGTCGTCGTTATTTCGGACGCGAATTTATTGCGTGAGCGCGCCGAGACGACCGGCATCAAGACCACGGTCACCGAGATTGACGTTGCCGATGCCGCGACCAGGAACGCCGCCAACGGCGAATTACTTGTCATCCCAGAGCCCTTCCCAGCCCCGGTGGAATGCGGTCGCCTGAATCCGGCCAATGCACCGGCACTGCTCGACAGTCTCCGGCGCGCTGTGTCCGCGTGCCTTGATGGGCAATTCGCCGGCCTCGTTACAGCGCCGCTGCAGAAGAGCGTCATCAATAACGCCGGTATACCGTTCAGCGGCCACACTGAATTCCTGGCAGAGCTGACCGATGTGCAATCGCCCGTCATGTTGCTCGTCGCCGGTGACTTGCGCGTCGCTTTGGCAACCACGCATCTGCCATTGCGTGAGGTGCCGGACAGCCTGACCAGGAAAGGTCTGCACAAAGTACTGCAGGTCCTTGTCCATGATCTGCGTGCCAGGTTCGGTATCGACGAGCCGGAAATCGTAGTCTGCGGACTCAACCCACATGCCGGTGAAAGTGGCCACCTTGGCAATGAGGATGCGGACATCATTGCGCCGGTCGTTGCCGAGTTTGTTGCTCTTGGAATCAATGTACGTGGACCGCTGCCGGCGGACACAGCATTTACACCGGCCGCCGGGCACAAGGACGCAGTGCTCGCCATGTATCACGACCAGGGATTGCCGGTACTCAAGTACGCCGGTTTCAAAAATGCCGTCAACGTCACACTTGGCCTGCCAATCATCCGCACGTCTGTCGATCACGGCACAGCTCTGGACCTTGCCGGCACTGGGCAGGCTGATAACAGCAGCCTGCTGCACGCCATCCGGCTTGCCGCTGAGCTGGCCGCCGCATGAGCCCACACCGCCCCAGAAAGCGCTTCGGTCAGCATTTCCTTATCGATCCGGGCGTGGTCGGCGCGATCATCGACGCGATACGCGCAGGAAGCGACGATGTTGTCGTGGAGATCGGCCCGGGCCAGGGCGCGATGACCAAATCACTTGCGCAGCTGGCCGGCACTCTGCATGCCATCGAACTCGACCGGGATCTTGCCGCGACGCTCCGACGTGAATACGCCGATGCGGACAATGTCATTATTCACGAGGGAGACGCGCTCAAGTTCGACTTCGCTTCACTGGGCACAAACCTGCGCATCGTTGGCAACCTGCCCTACAACATATCCACGCCGCTGATGTTTCACCTGCTTGAGTTCAAAGAAGACATTGTCGACATGCATTTCATGCTGCAGAAGGAAGTTGTCGATCGCATGGCTGCCGAGCCCGGCAGTAAGGCCTATGGCAGGCTCAGCATCATGCTTGGCTGTCACTTCGACATAGAGTCCCTCTTCGACGTCGACCGCAGTGCGTTTGATCCACCGCCCGACGTGACGTCGGCCATAGTGAGACTCGTGCCGCTGCCCGCAGGAACCTACGACATTAACGATGAAAAACGACTGTCTGGCCTCGTAGCCCAGGCATTTGGCCAACGACGCAAGACGATCCGCAACTCACTTCGCAACGTAGTGGATGAAGAGACGCTCAGGTTTGTTGGTATCGACCCAGGACTACGCCCGGAAGCAATTTCGATTGCCGAGTATGTCCAGCTGGCGAATACGTTAGAATAGCCACATGAATGAAAACACCTGCGACATCCGGATCCAGGTTGCCACCGACTATGTCGACGAGCAATCCGAGCCGTCTTCCGATCGTTACGTCTTCGCGTACACGATTACGATCACCAACAACAGTGATGTCCCCGCGCGCCTGATCAGCCGGCATTGGGTTATTACGGATGCCAACGGCAAGGTGCAGGAAGTGAGTGGCGACGGTGTCGTAGGCGAACAACCACACCTGAACCCGGGCGAGGAATTTCGCTACTCGTCGGGCGCAGTTCTTGAAACACCAGTGGGCGCGATGCAAGGCATGTATCGCATGGAAGCCGATAACGGTGTGAATTTCGATGCGCCGATCGCACCGTTCACGCTGGCGGTTCCGGGCGTCCTGCACTAGATTTCATTCGAGCATGGCGGTTTACGCAATCGGGGATATTCAGGGTTGTTACGACCCGTTCCGTGAATTGCTCGATGCGCTTCGCTTCAACCCCGGCAAAGACACGCTCTGGCTGTCTGGCGATCTCGTCAATCGAGGCCCCAAGTCGCTCAAGACACTTCGCTACGTAAAATCGTTGGGCGACTCGGTTGTCACGGTTCTGGGCAACCATGACCTGCACTTGCTGGCCCTGGCTGCGGGCAAGGTTCGTTACCGCAATCGTTTCGAATCACTGCGCAAGATATTCAAGGCTGGCGACAGCGACGAACTCATCGACTGGCTGCGGCACCGTCCGCTCGCGCATTACGACGAATCGCTCAAGACCCTTCTCGTACATGCCGGAATGCATCCGAGGTGGAGCGCAGAAAAGACTATCGAGCTGGCTTCCGAGGTTGAAGCCGCGCTGCGGGGCGACAAGTACAAGTCAGTGCTCGGCAATATGTACGGCAATACCCCGACCGAGTGGTCAGACGAACTGAAAGGCCACAAGCGCCGGCGCTTCATCATTAACTGCCTGACGCGCATGCGCATGATGACGAGCAAGATGCGTCTGAACATGTCGCACAGCGGCCCTCCGTATCGAGCTCGGAAGAATCTTGTGCCCTGGTACGTCTTTGAGGATCCTGCCTGGTCTGGATCTCGAGTCGTGTTTGGTCACTGGTCAGCTCTCGGCCTGATCGTACTTCCCGATCTGGTAAGCCT
>CALZHX010000137.1 GCA_945787435.1 uncultured Woeseiaceae bacterium | reverse complement strand
CCTCCACGGGCAAGCAGCTCGTCCAGCCCCCGCAAGTAGACGGACAGCCAGCCTTCGACGTGCTTCGCGCGCGCCATTTTAAGCTCGTCGCCCTCCAATCCAATGGTTCGCACTATATGATGATAAGTATCTTCGACGGCGCCTAACGCCTCGTCACAATACAAGGCCTGCAGATCATCCTTGGGATATAAACCTGCCAACTTGCCTATGTAGCGGCTAAGGCCATTGGATTGCGTTACCGCTGCACCATCGATTTCCAGAACTGGCACCGCGTTGAAGCGCGTGCCGTGGCGCATTTGGGCGAACTCAGGGAACGACAAACGATCATCCTCAAACTCAATTCCCGCTGCATGAAAAGCGATCCGGATCGGCTCTGCACGTCCGCCGGCGAAATCAAAATAGGTAAGCTTGTAGGTGGTCATGGTGTGGTCTTATTCTAGTCTGAGTGTAACCTTTTGAGAATAGTGGTGGCGCGCAAGTCAGAAGCTCCGGCAACGGATTGGTGCGATTTCTTTGCCTCATACATTGCGGCATCAGCTTTGCGAAGAAGTGTATCCGGATCTTTGCCGTGTTGAGGGAAGACGGCGACCCCTATGCTGACGCCAATAGCGCACTCGTAGCCCAGGATTTCCATGGGCGCTGCCAGGTGTCTTGCAATTTTTTCGGCCACCATGAGAGCACCTTCGTGTGTATCGCTCCGTGGCTCAAGTAGTACGGCGAACTCATCACCGCCGATTCGATACTTTTGATCGGCCGTCCTGAGAGCCTGGCCTAAACGAGCGCCGAATTCCTGCAACACCGCATCGCCTCCAGCATGGCCCAGTCGGTCGTTGACCTCTTTGAACCCGTCGAGATCCAGTGCAAGCAAAGCGACTTCTTCCTTTCGGCGCCCTGCGATGGCGATCAGATGCTCGAGCTGCCTCAGAAACAGGTTTCGGTTGCCCAGTCCGGTTAACGCGTCGTACAGAGCGAGGTGCTCAAGCTGCTTGCTGCGTTCAACGAGCTCAAGTTCTGCGACTTTCTGGGCGGTGACGTCCTGGACGACGCAGCACACACCAACGACTTTGCCGTCCTTGCTCTTGTCCGGATAATAGCTGTTCCTGAAGTACCTCGGCTCTCCTGGATGAGCCTGAGTCTCTGCTTTGATCTCCACATTGATGATTGCTTGCCCCGTTTCGACTACGTCGCGAAGTCGCGGCGCGACTTTCGCCGCAAGGATTGGAAGCACCTCCTCGAGTGTTTTTCCCAGGCACGCTTCTGACTGAACGCCGTTGATGCGTGCCAGCCACTCATTGAGGTAGCGGTATCGCAGGTCCGTATCGTAATAGCAGAGTCCGACAGGCGCGAAAGTAAACAGACGCTCTATTTCTTGCGACCGCTCAGATAACGCTTTCTCTTTCACGTGAGTCACTCGCCCCATGGTTTTTGAATCCCAATGCTTCCGGAAATTGCCCATATCAATAGTCTGAATTTAGCGAAGTACAAAGTCGATGACTTTGTCGAGCGACTGTCTTATATGGGCCTATCTGCGCAATTAGGAATATCACCTTGGGTCAATACCAACGAATTCGACAGAAGAGTTATCGAAGAGCACATGCTATCTTGAATTGGCTTCGTAAATTTTCTGCTTCAACATGGTTAACCGAACGCAACAAACCAAACAACGCAAACTCGTTTGCTGTCGCCCAGCCCATGTCGTGCTAACAGCTATTTTTTGCGTTGCGGAAATAGCCACTACAGGTTCACACGCGCTTGCGCAGCATCTGACTTTAGAGGATGTAGTCTCAAGCGTGGACTCAGCGGCAGATACGCCCGATATTGATGCGGCTGTCGTAACATCTGGTAGCTTGTGCACCCTCGCTCAAGCTGTATTGCACACTTCAGACCGTGTGTTAGAACCCATAGTCAGTCTTGATGCCCTGCATGAGATGACAGTTGTGCGGATTGCTACTGAATGGGGCGGCGTGTTGCAGGGCTATGGCTGGCAGTTGGCCAATACACGTCAGGGTCGTCAGTGGCGTCATGCCGGTTCAGAAGCGGGTTTCGAAAGTCTGCTGACCATCTATCCGGACGCGGGCTTCGCAATTGCAGTTCTAGGAAACAGGCAAGACTGGCCGCGATTCGAATTTGAACAAGAAATCATGAGCCGGCTTCTGAAGAAGCCGAATATGTGCGCGGATAACTGACGGACTTTATTGACTTGATGATTGCACCCGGATCAACCTGCTGGTCCGATATGACAGACACGGTGCGCTTGAGCTCTGCTGCAGTCAGCGGATCGGTGTGCTCATACTGATAGTCCAGCACCGCGGTGTCAGCCTCAGATACATCGTCGCCGGCATCGGTTCTGTGTCGCAGCCGTCGCACCAGCTCATCGTGGTCCGTACTGACATCTATCCACACCAATGCAGCGCCCTTGCGATCCGCCAATGCTTCGAGCAATTGCCGATCGGTTCGCATAATAAATGACGCATCGGCAATTACATTGAAACCAGCCTCGATCAGGGCTTCGATTGTTTTCACCATGGACTCAT
>CALZHX010000136.1 GCA_945787435.1 uncultured Woeseiaceae bacterium | reverse complement strand
ACGCTCTGCGAGCCCGAGTGCCCGGTTGAGGCGATCTACTCCGAGGATGAGCTACCCGAAGGTCAGGAGAAATTCATCGAGATCAATGCCGAGCTGTCAGAGCAGTGGCCTGTCATCACCGAGATGAAAGACCCGCCCGAGGATGCGGACGAGTGGCGAGAAGTTAAGGACAAGCTCCAGTACCTGGAGAAATAAACCGGATCAGCACCTCGGCGAGTTCTTCGCCTTTGTCTTCCTGCAGGAAATGCCCGGCATCCTTGATGATGACGTGCGCCTGGCCGGCGGCACCTGGCACAAGCTTTTTGAACACCCGTTCGCCGCCTCCAAGGATGGGGTCCTTGTCGCTGAAGGTGGTCAGGAACGGTTTCGTCCAATTCATCAGTACGGCCCACGCCCGCCGATTGGCCTCACTGGCTGGATCGTCCGGCACCGCGGGCACCAGGTTGGGAAATACGCGCGCACCCGTCTTGTAATCCTCATCCGGGAACGGCGCGTCGTAAGCGGCGACGATGTCATCGCTGAGGTTTGAGATAGCTGCTCTCTGGAACAATTGACCAATATTGAAGTTGGGATTGGAGCGCGCAAACTCGCGCCATTCCATGAACGCCTTTGACATTTCCTGATCGCCGGTGGGCAGGGCGCCGTTGCCGATCGCAATACGCGCAAAACGACTTTCGTTCTCGGTCGCGACGCGGAGACCAATTAGTGACCCCCAATCCTGACCAAACAATGTCATGTCGCGCAGGTCGAGTATCTCAATGAACTGTGTCATCCAATCAACGTGCCCCGCGTAGCTATAGTCACTTTGCCGCGTCGGCTTGTCCGATTTTCCGAAGCCGATCAGGTCAGGCGCAATGACGCGATGCCCGGCAGCGACCAGCGGCGGAATCATCTTGCGATACAGGTAGGACCAGCTCGGCTCGCCGTGCAGTAGCAGGACAGGGGCGGCATCGGCAGGTCCTTCGTCGACGTAATGCATACGCAGGCCGTCGACTTCGACGTAGTGGGGCTCAAAGTCGTAGCCGGGCAGGTCGACAAAGCGATCATCGGGTGTGCGTAGCGCCTTCATGGCCGTATCATACCGACATGACCAGTTTGCGCGCCAAATTTGTACGCCGAACGACGCGGGCGTTCTTCAAGACCATAGACGCGGAAAAAGCCGATGTGCACGCCATGCGCGAGACCTGGCATTCGGCGGCGAAGGTCCTTTGGACCGCCAGGAAAGTGAAAGTCGAGCAAGCCGAGGTCCACGGATTGAACGCCGAATGGCTGACGCCCAAGGGGGCGCAGGAAAACAAGCTTCTTATCTACCTGCACGGCGGCGCCTACGTCATGGGCAATTGCGCAACGCATCGGCAGCTCGTCAGCTACCTCGCGAAGTTCTCGGGCATCAAGGCACTTCTGCCGGAGTACCGGCTGGCGCCCGAGCATCCGTTTCCGGCGGCTGTTGACGATGCTGTCGGCCTTTATCGCTCACTACTGGCGGACGGCTATGCAGCCAGCGATATTGTATTCGCGGGCGACTCGGCTGGTGGTGGCCTGGCGATGGCGACCTTGCTATCCCTACGTGATTCGCGCGAACCGCTGCCGGCGGCAGCATGCCTCTTGTCTCCCTGGCTTGATCTCGCCGCGACGGGCGAGTCCATGACCACGCGTGCAAGAAAAGACCCGTGGTTTCAGCCCGAAGACATGCCAATTGTTGCGGCTTACTATTGCCGCGAGGACCAGCTAAGACACCCGCTTGTCTCACCTGTGTACGCCGACTTATCCGGATTGCCCCCGCTGTACATCCAGGTGGGAGAGGATGAAATCCTGCTCAGCGATTCGACGCGGGCGGCCGAAAAAGTGAAAGCCGCCGGAGGTGACGTCGAGATCGAAATCTGGCCTGGTATGTGGCACGTTTTCCAGGCGTTCCTGCGGCAGATGCCGGAGAGCAGCAAGGCCGCGAAGAAAATCGGCAAGTTTGTTCAGCGGGCGTTGAGAGACCAGGGTTCTTCAGAAGCCTGATTGCTTTTGCGAGTCGTCGTACATCCTGGTGAGGAATGAGCGGATCGCGGGTTCGGCTTCCTCGCGCGTCATGAGTTTTTGCTTCTCGAGCACGATCGCCATGTCCTTGATCGTTCGTTTGCCATCGATCAGTGACATCATGAACGAGTAGATCTGTGTCGTCATCGCCTGGCTGCGGAAGGACTGTAGCAGTGGCACCGACTCCTTACCCGTCACGATCCAGTCGGGCAGGGCCTGATACCTGGGCGGTGCATCGACTTCACGTTCCTTGTACGCCGAGAATGAAAATACTCTTTCCTGGCGTCCGTGCCGGCTTGCCGGCGAACACATGTAGGGAATAGTCGCGTCACTGACGTAGGGATCGCTGAAGCCGTTCTCGGCAACAATCGCTTTGGTCTCTTCGGGGCTGTAGCGCCGTGCACGCTCCGGACTGGCGAAGGCCAGTGAGCCGAAGTTAACCCAGCGGCCGTTCGGCCTGAGCAGATTGTTGACGCGTGCGGCGAGAACCGGCAAGTCCTCGGTGATGATATCGATCAACCAGGGTGTAACGACAGTATCAAATGAAGCTTGTGCAAACGGTGCGCGCAGCGCATCGCCCAGTACCAGGTGAAAGCCATCCCGGGCGATCTCGGGCGCAGACAGCGTTCGCAGCACGGCATCATCCTCGAGTGACTTCGGCGCGATCGGGAACTCATACATCTTCAGCGATTCACCACGTGTGACGGCTTGGGCCACCAGGAGCAACAGAGGATTGAAGTCCATCGCAACCGTGGTTGTGCAGTCCATTTGCATATGCAGGTCATAAGCAAGTCGACAGGCGCCGGCACCGAGTACGAGCACATTGCCGAGTTCCGCGCTGTCGTGCAGGACAGAGCGCAGCTGCTTCATCGATGCCTTGTTTTCTTCATCGCCCCAGGACCAGTCACGATGCACGTTGGCGTAGTACGTGTTCAGCGCCTGGTCAGCAGGCAGCCGGGTGCGCAACGCGAGATAGCTCTCGTAATTGCCGTGCAGCGATTGCACATCAACTGGTCGCAGCAGTTTCTGCAGCGAACGCCGGTGTGAATCGGCAGCTTTTTTGTAGCGTTCGATACGTCGCCTGGTTAATGGGCGCAGGTCTTTGTCGCCGAGTTCCGTGTCGAGTTGAGCTGATTCCTGGCTGAGCTTCTGCAGCGCGAACTGCAGGCGGCCACGCCATTCACCCAGGGTCGCCTGCGGCTCGGCGAACATCCACGGAATGCCATCAATCGACGGAAAGTCAATTTTGCAGGCGCTACAACTGAACACGCCGTCCTTTTTGGATAGCGGTGTTTTGTCACAACGTGGACAGGCAAGCAGCGTTTCAAGCATGGCGCGAGTATACCCGCAAAAAAAAAAGACCGGCCAAGAGGCCGGTCTCATTTCCGCGCATAGCGGGGGTTTTGCTACACGGGATTGCCGATCGTGCCATTACATATCGGTGTAAAGGCCGTCAAGCTGTCCTGTAACGTCGTGTTACCCAGTCCGTGATTAGGGAATACATTAGCGAATTGTCCCTGCTCACCGTGCAGTGCCATGTAGTTAAGCAACACGGTGTTCACGAGCGAGTTGACGTTATTGGCTGCCGGGGTCGCTGCGCGTTGCACCGAGCCGCCTGCATCCATGTAACCAATCTGCTGGTGTATGGCTTGCTGTTCCGGCGTCGCGCCGATAATGGTTGGCCTGCGTCCCGGGTTGTAGACCAGGAAGAACGCACCCGCAGTCGACGAATTGTCACTCGACCACTCGCCCTTGCCGCGACCCTCCGCCGAGTTATCGATCGTGCCGTTCGAAGACAGTGAGCCGTCACTAAAGACATACATCATCAGCGGAACGCCCTGGCGAGCGGCGTACTCAAGACAGGCACCCATGCAACGTCCGGCGCGTTCGTCCTTGACCTCGCCTTCGGCGCGCGCACCACCGTGGTAGTCGTAACCGCCCATCTCGATCGTGCCTGCACCCGCATAGCCGTTAATAACCAGCTTCATGATGGAAGCCGTCTTGCGGAATTCCTGGCCATCACGATTGTTGGCATTGAACTCGGCAGCGCTGAAGATGCCGGCAGGTCCGACGATCTCCGGGTCGAGACCCGGATCGATCGGCACACCGCCGAATCGATCTGCAATGTCAGCCGATTTCAGGTAGCCACAACGGACCAACTCCTTGATGACGGCGTCCTGCGTGATTTGCGTGTTCACCTGATCCATCTTGCGATCCGAGATGCGATAGATCGATTCCATGACGGCCGTTGCATCGT
>CALZHX010000135.1 GCA_945787435.1 uncultured Woeseiaceae bacterium | reverse complement strand
GTTCCTGATGTACATACTGTTCCTGCAACTCGCGAGCGCACATCACATGCTCGCCGAGCCTGGGCTCAGCTCCGAATGGAAGATCTTCAACACGAGTTATGCCATGTACCTGGCTGTCCTCGGTAGCATGATTCACGGATTGAGTGTGCCGGGGGCCATTGAGAACGCTCAGAGAGCGCGCGGGCTTACCAAGGGCATGTTCGAGTGGTTGCGCAAAGCTCCATGGGGCAATCCGGCATTTGCCGGCATGTTTATGTCACTCGTGTTCTTCGGCTTTATCGGCGGCATCTCAGGCGTCGTGATGGGCACCGAGCAGATCAACCTGATCATGCATAACACCCTGTATGTTCCCGGTCACTTCCACGGCACTGTGGTCGCGGGTACGACGCTTGCCTTTATGGCGATCACATACTTGCTCGTGCCGCTGATTTTCCGGCGTGAGCTGATGATGAAGAAGCTCGCGACCTGGCAACCGTATGTATTTGGTATCGGGGTGGCGGGCATTTCAGTGTTCATGATGGGGGCCGGTACTCTCGGTGTTGCACGACGACACTGGGACATGACCTTCGCAGATGCCGTGCTGCCGTTCGATTTCCCGGCAGCGGCTTACCTGATGATGGGTCTCAATGGCATCTTCGCCTGCATGGCCGCTCTTGGCGGAGTCATGTTCATCGTTGTCATCGTCGGCTCGGTATTTTTCGGCAAGAAACTCGCCGATGACGAGCAGCCCACGTATCCGGAAGTACCACCGGAATCCGTCGCGGTCAGCCATTACGGCAGTTCCGAGTCACTGAAGATTCCGGGAACCGTAATGCTGGTCAGCATCTTCTTTATCGCGTTCGTTCTATACTATTTCGTGAACTGGAAGTACCTGTCCGAGGTCTGGCCATTAAGCTAGCCGTAAAACGCGCGATACTGCGTATTGCAGGCACACTCGGCGCTGTCATCCTTATCGGGGTGGCAGCGCCGCTTGCCGCTCAGGCATCGTACGACCGTGAAGCCGCCCTGGCCGTCAGTCAGGGTGTCCTTGGCGACAGCATCGGCAATCACTCCTTTCGAAACATCGATGGCCAGCTGTTCCAGCTGGAGTCTTTGCGCGGCAAGCCGCTCGTCGTCAGCCTTATTTACACAAGTTGTCATCACGTCTGCCCGATTATTACAGCCAACATCGAGAGGAACCTCGAAATTGCTCGGGAGGCGCTCGGTGAAGATGCAGTCTCGGTCGTCACGATTGGCTTCGACTGGCAGGTCGACACACCCGACCGCATGCGCATGTATGCCTCAGCCAAAGGCATTGATGTGCCCGGCTGGCACTTCCTGAGTGGCGACGAAGCCTCTGTCAACGCAATCAGCAAGGCAGTTGGGTTTCAGTTCTTCCCGGCGCCCAAAGGCTTCGACCATTTATCGCAAACGACGATTGTCGATGCCAGCGGCAATGTTTATCGCCAGGTCTACGGTCAGGACTTTACGACGCAACAGTTCGTGGAACCGCTCAAAGAACTGGTGTTTGATACGCCACGTGACGCCGGTCTCGTCGATCACTGGGTGGACACGTTTAAGCTGTTCTGCACGGTCTATGACCCGAACACGGGCCGCTACGCCTTCGATTATTCGATTTTTACGATGATTGTAGTTGGCGTGCTCTGCCTTGGCGCTATACTCACGTTCCTTATCTCCGAGTGGCGACGCGCAGTTTGATCCGAGAATGAGCCAGATCCTACCGTTATGGCGTTTCTGAAACGCATCCTGAGAAACCTTTTTGCGCGTGCCGAAGCAGTTTTTGACTGGACCTTCGGACAGAGTAATAACCCTTTCTCCCACCTCGGTGCACTGGGGTGGTATTTTTTCTGGATCGTCGCGGCGAGCGGCATTTACCTGTACCTGTTCTTCGATACCGGCATCACCGACGCCTACGCGTCGGTTGAATACATCACGAATGACCAGTGGTACGCAGCGGGTATCATGCGCAGCTTGCATCGTTACGCGTCAGACGCGCTCGTCATCGTCGTGTTCCTGCACATCCTGCGCGAGTTCTCTCTCGACCGCTTGCGCGGCAAGCGGTTTTTTGCCTGGATAACCGGTGTGCCGCTGCTGTGGTTCATCTACATCTGCGGCATTACGGGCTACTGGCTCGTGTGGGATTCGCTGGCGCAATACATCGCCATCGCAACCTCCGAATGGCTCGACACACTGCCGTTTTTCGGCGAACCCATCGCCAATAACTTCCTGAACAGCTCAACGCTCGGTGGGCGTTTTTTCACGCTCATGGTGTTCATGCACATCTTTGCCCCGTTGTTCATGTTGTTCCTGATGTGGTTGCACATTCAACGGCATGCTCGGGCCCGTGTGAACCCGCCGCGCGCGCTGGCGGTGGGCACCGCCGTCACGCTTGTCGTGCTGTCACTCGTGTATCCCGCTGTCAGCCAGGGCCCCGCGAATCTCGATGTCGTGCCGGCCAGTGTGAATCTCGACTGGTACTACCTCGCCGTGTATCCGTTGCTCGAAGTCATCCCCGGGGGACAACTGTGGCTCGTGCTGGTCGTCGGCTCGATCATATTATCCCTGATGCCATGGCTGCCGCCTGCCAGGGAGGTCTGGACGCCCGTGGTCAGCCTGCAAAACTGCAACGGCTGTGGGCGCTGCTTCGACGATTGCCCGTTCGGTGCGATTGCCATGGAACCACGCAGCGATGGCGCATCGTTCGCACTCGAGGCCGTTGTCGACACACACCACTGTGTGAGCTGCGGCATCTGCACCGGTTCGTGCCCGACGGCCACGCCTTTTCGGCGCACATCGGCCATCGTCCCGGGCATCGAATTACCCGACAACACCATTGCAGACCTGCGCGAGAAGACGATGGCGGCGGCGCAAGAATTTGGCGATGAAGCACGCATCATCGTCTATGCATGTGACCATTCCGGTGCAGAAATACTGCGCGAAAACAATTCACAGGTCATCACGATGCCGTGCGTCGGCATGCTGCCACCAGCATTCATCGATTTTGCCTTGTCGCGCGATTTCGCGGACGGCGTCATGCTCGCCGGCTGCGCCGAGGGCGACTGTTACTACCGCCTGGGCGATGACTGGACGATCCAGCGTCTAGACGGCAAACGCGACCCCTACCTGCGCCAGAGAGTCGACCGTGACCGGCTGGAAACCAGCTGGCTGCCTTCGGGCAGTAGCAGACGCCGTGTGCGCGATCTGCAGGATTTCAAAACCTGGCTTGAGGGCCTGCCGCCCAAAGAGCGGAAGCGGAGGCGTAACCGTGATTAGTGCGATGCGCTACCTGCTGCAGGTTATTGCCTACGCGGCGTTCGCGATTGTGGTTGGTTACCTGTCGTTCTGGCCGCGCTACCAGTATGCACCGGAGGATGCCGCGACGGTCAAATTATCCCTGAGTCACGCAACAGATCGCGTTGTGCCGTGCGTAGAGCTTACCCCGCAGCAAGTTGCCGAACTCGCACCGAACATGCGGCGCACGCAATCCTGCGAGCGCCAGCGCCTGCCATTGTTACTGCAGCTAAGTGTCGACGGCGAAATCACCTTCCAGCATCAGGCTTACCCGTCAGGTTTGTGGGAGGACGGGCCGGCATCGATCTACGAGCGCTTTGACCTTGCGCCCGGGGCTCATACGATTACTGTGCAGTTACGCGATACAGCACGCGAGGACGGTTGGGACTACACTCAAACCGAAGAAGTGACACTCATCGCCGGGCGCTACATGACGATTACGTTCAAGGCTGAAAATGGAGGCTTTGCATTTCGATGACCGTATTGCAGTGGAGAGAGGAATTCAGTGTCGGTATCGAAGAGGTCGATCACGAGCATCGTGAACTGATCGAGCTGATCAGGACCCTGCAGCAGGATCTACAGGCGGGCGCTGACGCTGACAGGGTCATCGATGTGCTGGGTGAGATTTACAACCAGATCGCCGCACACTTCGCACTCGAAGAGAAGATGATGCGCAAGACGCACTACCCCGCCCTCGCCGACCATAAGGAAGATCACGAGACGCTGCTCGATGACCTGCGTGACATCATGGACGAGGTCGAGGACGACGGCGTGCTGGATGAATCCCAGTTAACAGACGACCTCGACCGCTGGTTCAGCGATCATTTCAAGACCCACGACTCGAAGCTGCACCACTCAGGTCACGGATGACGCTGACCTATTTCTGAATACCCCGTCCCGGCGTCCAGGGCACCCTGGCCGTGTCCATCGCCTGCTTGAGACCCGCGTACTCCTCGTCAATGATCCTGTCCAGGTTAGCCACGATATCGTCGTATAAAGTTCTACCGATGCGCAGTGACTCACGCTGCTCAGGCGTTGGACCGTACGCGCCGGCCGAGAAGACGAATCCCGCATGCCACAGACGCGCGCCAACAGTCATCTCGCCCGGGTCCAGGTACATGTCGCGTTTCTCATTGCCGCCAATGCGATCGCGCTGAATCTTCAGATTCTGCTGAATCGAATTCGCAAGCTCGTACAGCGAACCGTCGGTTAAGGACCGTTCGAGCGTTTCCTTCACGGCATCCAGCTCGGC
>CALZHX010000134.1 GCA_945787435.1 uncultured Woeseiaceae bacterium | reverse complement strand
GTTGAATCTGGCGAACACGCTCACGGGTAACGCCGATCTCATCGCCAATCTGTTCGAGCGTCGCGCGCCGATGGCCGTGCAGGCCAAAGCGACGTTCAACAACGGTTCGTTGTTTCTCGCTAAGCTCCGAGACCCAGCTGTCAACCAGACCCTGCACGCATTCTTTTTGCGCACAACGCGACGGCTCGGCGCTGCGTTTCGCCTTCAGGCGATCGACGGGCCCGCTCTCGTCGTTTTTGCCGCTCCCACGGATTGTTACACGATTGTGCAATGACAGCAGACGTTCGACATCTTCGACTTCGCGCCCTGATTTTTCTGCGATCTCGGCAGCCGTTGGCTCGGTATCCTGACGCTGCCGAATCGTCCGGGCAGCACGCAAACATGAATTGATGTCCTTGATGATGTGTATGGGCAAACGCACGGTGCCGGACTGATTCATGATGGCGCGCTCGATCGTCTGGCGTATCCACCAGGTTGAATAGGTCGAAAAACGAAAGCCACGTTCCGGATCAAACTTCTTCACTGCGTGAATCAGGCCAAGGTTACCCTCCTCGATCAGGTCGAGAAGCGGCAGACCGCGATTGAGATAACGCCGCGCAATCTTCACCACGAGCCGCAGATTACTTTCTATCATTCGCTGCCGTGCGGACTCATCGCCTTGCAGCGCGCGCCGCGCAAAGTATTTCTCTTCGTCCGCAGTCAGGAGTGGCGAGATGCCGATCTCGCTAAGATACAGTCGCGTTGGATCGTTCGAATGCGACCCGACTTTATTGTTGTGACTCTGCCCCACAGTACCCCCTGTGACGCAACGAGCGCTGCAGTGAGTTCAGGCTATAAAGTCGCGTTACCTCGCGGGCAGATACTGTCGCGGGTTAACCGGCTTGCCGTTGCGCCTGATCTCAAAATGCAGTCGCGCCTTGCGTTCCGGCCCCTCACCCATGGTCGCTATGCGCTGGCCCTTCCTTATTGTTTCGCCCTCTTTCACCAGCAACGACGCGTTGTACCCGTAGGCACTAAGGTAAGTGTCATTGTGCTTCAGAATAATAAGCTGGCCGTATCCGATCAGTCCACTGCCCGCATACACGACGCGCCCGGATGCCGCGGCAGCAATGGCCTGCCCTGCTTTGCCGTTGATCAGTACACCAGTACCAGTACCCGGTTTTCCGCCAAATTCGACACTAATCTTGCCACTTGTGGGCCAGGTCCAGGGCGGAGGCGGCTGCGTCGGGACCTTCGGCAATGGCTTCGGAGCTGGCCGGTTGCTGCTCGACGCCGGTCTCGTGGATCCCGACGACGGTGACAGACGAATCACATCTCCCGGATGAATCAGTGAGCCGTCTCCAAGTTGGTTCCAGCGCGCGACATCAGCTGGATCCTTGCCATATCGCCAGGCAATAGAAAACAGGGTCTCGCCACGACGAACAATGTGGGTGTCAGGATCGGGGACGTAGCGCGGAATTCCGCAGGCAGAGAATGCGAGTAAGACACACACAATGACGATGCCCCTCGCATACATCAGGCACGGACCATTAACCAGCCTATGACTGCCACAACGACACCGACGGTTATCCAGCCGATCCGCTCGACATATTTGCGCAGGGACACTTCGAACTGCACGCCACCCCAGACCAGCAATCCGGCGACCAGGAAAAAACGCGCACCGCGCCCCAGGGCCGAGGCCACGATGAAGACCGGAAAATTGAGTGCTGCGGCACCTGCCGCGATGGTAAACACTTTATAGGGGATCGGTGAAAACCCGGCTACGAATATCACCCAGATACCGTAGCGGTCGAACCAATCGCGACTTGTTTCGTAGGCAGCCCAGTAACTCGAATCGGCAAGCCATGGCCGTATCGACTCAAAAGCACCGTAGCCAATTAGATAACCCGCGACACCGCCGATGACCGAGAACAACGAGGCGACGAAAGCGTAACGCCAGGCCTTGCCGAGATTGGCAAGACACATCGGTGCGAGCATTACGTCGACCGGAATCGGGAAGAATGACGATTCGGCAAAACTCAGCGCGGCGAGGTAGCGTTCGGCGTGTCGATGCTTCGACCACTGGATTACGCGGTCATACAGTGGTCCGAAGATCTTCATTTGCCGAGTACCCTTGCGGGCAAACTCTCGTGCTGCGACTTTGTCATTTTCATGCTTTTACTAATGGAACGAAGCTGACCGCACCGAGTGACAATTCCTCGAAGTGATCGTCCTTGCGCGTAACCTGCAACAGGTCCTGACAACCCGATGGACCTACGGGGATAATCATGCGACCGCCCGGCGCAAGCTGCTGCAAGAGCTTGTCCGGCAATTCGGATGCAGCGGCTGTGACAATGATGCCGTCATACGGGGCGTATTTCGGCCAGCCTTCCCAGCCATCACCGGGGCGGAACTGGACGTTGTAAATGTCGAGCTCACGTAACCTCTGGCGCGTCTTGATCATAAGGTCGCGAATGCGCTCAACCGTGTAGATCTTCTTCACGAGCGGCGCCATGACCGCCGTCTGGTAACCGCAGCCCGTACCGATTTCCAGCACCGTTTCGCCTTCGAATCCGTCGAGCAGCGCTTCGGTCATGCGCGCCACAACCCACGGCTGGCTAATCGTCTGACCCAGGCCGATTGGCAGCGCCGTGTCTTCATACGCCCGGCTGGCCAGGGCCTCGTCCACAAACAGGTGCCGCGGCACATTGCGGATTTGCTCGAGCACCGCTTCATTTCGAATGCCGTTGTCGATCAGGCGCTGCACAAGACGATCGCGCGTCCGACGCGACGTCATGCCGATGCCCTCCACGTTGCCGCGCGTACTAATCACGAAGTAGCCAGTCCCTTACCTGCGGCAAAGCCTCATGCCGCGTCAGGTCGACCTTGAGCGGCGTTATCGCAGCTGCGCCCTGTTCCAGCGCATGGAAATCCGTACCCTCGC
>CALZHX010000133.1 GCA_945787435.1 uncultured Woeseiaceae bacterium | reverse complement strand
GAGGAACTGCCGGCCGATGCGCGCGACAGCACATTGCTCGAACTGGATGAGGCACTGAACCGCCTGGAATCACACAACGAACGGCTTGCCCGGGTCGTCGAATACAAGTACTTCGATTCTGCCTATGCCATCAATACTTCGCGGGATGTTTGCGACAACCTCGCCGATGGTCTGCTCTTCATTCAGACAGGGCACAACCGCGAGAAGAAATGCATTTTTTTCACTCATCACTAAATATCTCTATTGCTCTGGTTGCGACAGCTTTGTTGATATGCGCTGTAACGCATACGCATTTTGATCCATATCCACATAGTCATGGCCGCGAGTGTCTGCCAGCAATTGGGTCACTTCATCATACCGTTGCAGACGCAGCAGAATCTCTGCTGCATTGACACGGAATTGCACTCGTCCCGGCAGCGACGTCATCGCTTCGGCATAAACGTCCAAAGCTTCCTCGTATTTCTTTTCAGCCTCATAAATGTTGGCAAGACCTGTGTAAATGCGTTGTGCCGTACCCTTGCGCTGGATTCCTGCGCTTTTCTCCAATTCATGCGCTTCTAGCAGCAGGTCGCGCGCCTCGGTGAGCCGACCGAACCTGATCAATGTGTCGGCAGCGAGATACAAAGGCAGAGCATCGTTTTTCGACAAGCCCTGGGCCGCGACGTACTGCCCTACGGCCGCGTCGATATCGCTCATCGATTCGAGCAACTTCGCCTTTGTGAACAGGATAGACCTATTATCATCAACAGTGCGACCACGCGACTTAGATAAGATCGCAAGAGCTTCGACAAGCGACTGCCTTGGAGCGCTACATCGCCCACCGACTACCTCTTGCACCAGCAGATCTGCGCTGGATGTTGCGTGGCCATCGACAACACCGCCATCGAACGAAGAAATCCGGTTCAAAGCATTTTCATCAATGCGCTTGTGCTCGAGACAATCAAGAAACAGGCCATGTAGATCCGCACCGGGACCTGGCGCGACTTTCTCCAGGAACGTGCGAGCACGGCCGAAATTACCCGCGGCAGCAAACGCATTTGCATAAACAAGATTCACACGTGGGGAATCCGGATGTGTGGCGTACGCGTACTCATACAAAGTTTCCGGGGAGGACCAGGTAAGTGACCGTTGCCAGGTCAGGAAGCTGAGCGCCAGGATAATTATCACGGCGCCGACCGCTACATTCTGGCGCTCCTCCTGCGCATGCAGCGCCAGGGCCATGATGGCGATGAAGATTCCGAACGTACCTGTGTAATTTCGGTGTTCGAACATCAACTCCAGGCCGAGCACAGATGACTCAACCACGTGCGATGCAAAGAAGAACAGGACGCCGAATGCGAAGAGAGGCAGCTTCCGGCGAAAGATGAAACCACTGGCAACCAGGGCCACGACGAGCAGGGCCGAAATCAGCGTAGTATCAGGGGAGAACAGACCGGTTGAAACAGCAACGTCATCGTGAAAGAAGCCCATGCTGCGTTGCATTGGCAACAGAATTTGTGACAGGTACGTCGCGACAACTCGAAACTGAGTCAGTACGCGCTCGCCCAGCGTGAAGTCACGAGTTGCATAGCTCTCCAGAACGATGTTCGAAAAATTTGCCAGAACCAGAACAGCAGCCAGAGCGTAGCCCGTGAAAAGCACACCGTGAAAAATCCTGACCTGTCGTTTTACCTGGAGCGGACCGCGAAACTGAAGAACAACGAGCTCAAGCAGCGAACAGTAGACAGGATAGATCAGCGCGTTTTCCTTGCTGAAGACACCCAGGGGATAGAATACAAAGAAGCCAATAGCGATCAATATCCAGCCGGAGACAGCTGATCGATCTTGAAGAAGCCGGCCTTTCACGTAACAGATTAGCCCCGCAAGCACGAACAGGGTCGACAATTCGGTCATGCGCTGAACAGTGTATAACACCGTGCTGACCTGAATCGGATGCAGCAGCCACAGCCCACCGACAATTACTCCGGCTATCCACGGATCGACGCCCGTCTTCTTTGGTAACGCCTGCAACAGCAGCGCAGTCAACCAGCAAACAAGAAGCCCACTGGTCAGATGCAACATGAGATTACTGAATTTCCACCACCAGATATCCGGTCCATGGGTGACGGCGTCGGCGATAAAAGTGGCCATCGCCACGGGCCTGCCCGTTGGCCCGCTGGTACTAAGAATATGATTGCCGAAAAGTTCCGTCGGGTAGTCCGCGCTTTGCTGGATCAAGGGATCGAGCTGAGGCAGGTCATCCAGCAGCAGTGGTCCCGACAGACCGGGGAGATACGTCGCCACGGTCAGGATTGAGACAACCGCAAGAATTGCCAGCGTGACGATAGTTGACCTGTCGATACTCATCTTGCGGTTCCGTTAGACGCTGCGACCGTTGCCGCGTCTTTTATATAATCTGGCCCGACCTGCAATCGCTGAAGACGATGCAGAACATTGGGCAGCTGCGACCTTATGAATGAAACTGTCAGATGCTTGTCATCTCGAAATACGGTCAGTCCGTCCATGCTCTGTGCCGCGCAGCGCTTATCCGGGCAAACAATACTATTGAGATTCAGGACTGATACATTGTCGATGCGGTTCGCCGCAATCTCCAAGTATGACGCAACGTCGTCGCTGTCCGTACTCACCATCGCTTCTTCGCACTCTCGACGACTGTCAGTCAGGCGAAAGGAAAAACGGTACGGCGACTCCAGGCAAGCAGGACCGTTGAAACTAAGCGCCGGAGTTCCCGGTATGAGGACAACCTGCTTCGCAGCTTCACTGAGCGGTTCCAGAATTCGGCCAACGCCGTCAGTCCATTGCGTTGACGTGAATTCGTAATGTGCCGAGCTGCCGACGAACACGATGTCCGGTCTCGTCTTCACCAGGTGTTCGATCGCGGTTTCGCGCCAGTCGGAACAGACGTCATAGGTGCCGCCCACGGGCGCGTAGTAGTATTCCTCGTCGACGATTGCGCAGGCAGATTTCGTCAAAACCGTCACTCGCCAGTCCGGTTGCGAGTACACCTCAGTCAGCAAATCGGCCCATTGCGCGCCGATGCTGTCACCCAGCAACACGACTGTGTGTTTGGCGTCCTTTTCACTCTCGCTGCACGGCACCAATTCCGAAGTCCTGACGTACGTGTCGCACTCCGTGTCCAGGTCGTAAATAAACGGCCTGTCCAATCGCGGATTGTAATTGTCCTGTCCGGCTACTAACTGCGCCGATCCATAGACATTGGTGTGCAGGCCATAGGCTGCCGCGACGACGACGGCCATGGAGGCAACAGAAGCAAACACAGTGCGATGCGCGCTCGCGTTGCTAAACCTCCCTTTCCAGAACGGCCGCTCGACCAATTGGTAGCTGGCGCTCGCCAGAAACAAGGAAACGGCGATGAGGGCAGCCGTTCCGACCACTCCGCGCGTCACTCCAAATGCGTCGCCCAGGAGTAGCACCGGCCAGTGCCATAAATACAATGAGTAAGATCGATCCCCCACCCAAACGAAGTATTCGCTCGCGAGTACTCGATTTGAGACCGAAGAAGCAGACTTTTGCCCGGCCAGAATTACCAGCAAAGCACCGCTCGACGGCAACAATGCGTACAAGCCGGGATAAGCAAGATCTGCATCCAGCAGCATGGCGCTGCCAACAATCAGCAGCACTCCGATCACACCAATCAATGAACTCGGCACTGCCGACAGCGAATGTTCTTCCACACTGGTATTCGCCTTACCGAAATTGTGGAACCACACGAACACTGCTGCGCCCATGGCAAATTGCCAGCCTCTGGCCGGCATCATGTAGAAGCTCAGTAATGGTCCATACTCTGACCAGTGCAGGCACAATGCCAGGCTGACGGCGAAGACCGTCGCCAGCAGGTAAAGAAGCGGTTTCTTCCCGTTGCTCGCGTTTCTTCCAGCCCCCAGAAAGGCAAACGCGACCACAACGAGCCAGGGCCAGACAATGTAGAACTGCTCTTCTACGCCCAGGGACCAGGTGTGCAGGAACAGGTCTTTTGCCTGCAGCGCGGAGAAGTAGTCGAATTCGGAGAACGCGAAGAAGAAATTGCTGGTCCAGGTTGCGGCATAGACGAAAGAACCTGTCTGCATACGCGTCTCATAGGCAGATAACAGGAGTGTTGCCAATACGAGAATCACGATCAGCATCACGAGCATTGCTGGAAGCAGTCGCCGAAGCCGCCGTGAAAGGAACTGGCTGTATCGAATCCCGCCGGTCGACAGCCTCTCTCGCACCAACAGCCCCGTGATCAGGTACCCGGACAGCACGAAGAACACATCGACACCGACGAAACCGCCCGCAAATCCGGGCACATGGGCATGAGCGAGCACGACGAGCGCAATCGCAATGGCCCTGAGGCCTTGAATATCACGCCGGAAAGGAATTGTGTGTGCTGAATTTGCCATTTGGAAGGAACGAAATTGCATTATGACAAAGCGAGACTATCATTCGGGGAGCGGCAGTTCTGTGACGTATCTGACGTAGCCACAAAGCCTTCTAATTCAGATATTTACCATAATTACTAAAAGTATTATGTCTTTTCCCTGGGGCATCGATCCGCTAAACTCGACCGTACGCGAACCCGCAAAACAACAAGACACTTTAAAGGGACAGCGTTTTGAGAGAGACAACATCGACGCCCAGGCGCGGGCGTAACCTATTCAGGCTGGCCCTGACCTTCGTGGTGCTCGGCACCACCACCCAGCTTTGGGCGAGCGGTTGGCCACCATTCGCGGTTGGTGACTCTGCCACGGTCTTTCGTGGCGGTGTGGTTGAAATACTTGCAAACGGCAACCAAAGCGTCCTCGACAATGATTTTGATCTTGAAAACGACGATCTGACTGCGGTCCTTTCGAGGGACCCCAAACATGGGAGCCTGGAACTCAGGAACGACGGCACATTCAGATATGTACATGACGGCGGCAACAAAGATAGCGACACGTTTGAATACCGGGCGTATGACGGCAGGAGATATTCGCGGCGGGCGAAAGTCACTATCGAGATCGAAGATGTACCAAATTCTCCGCCGGTCGTGGTCGGCGATGTCGCGGATCAAGAGGCGATTGCGGACTTTGCGTATCGATTGGAACTGGCGGACAATTTTGTTGACCCCGATGATGGGGATGTGCTGCGATTCAGTGTCAAGGGACTGCCAAAGGGTGAGTCCTTAGGCATAGATGAAAATACCGGAGTCCTGTCAGGCACGCCGACCGATGCTGACGTAAAGGCTACTCCCTACAACGTCGAAATCACGGCAACCGACCGCGCTGGCGCAAGGGCGAAGCTCACGTTCCGGTTGTTGATCTCTGCCGACAACCGCGCCGACATGGCGCTTG
>CALZHX010000132.1 GCA_945787435.1 uncultured Woeseiaceae bacterium | reverse complement strand
GTAGAGACGGTTCTTGGCGACTATTTGCAGGCGATTTGCGTAAGCGATATCACTCCGGTCACCGAGAATATTGCCAAGCTGCGCAGCGGCCATCTCACGATACTCGAGGAGTTTGGCACCGAGCCTGAGTTGTTCGATGTTTCCGACACGCTGGCCGCCAAGGTGAGCGATGCGCCCAAAGCAATCCACCGGCTGCTGGCACAGGTTAAGGTCGCCGAGTCACTGGGTAGCGCCTTGTCTTTGCGCGAGTCGATTGGTGACGATAGCTCCGTTATTACAGTCGACGGTATCTGGCTTGGGAAGCAATGGCTGCGCGTCTCGCGCGACAAGGATTCCAAGGCAGGCATCCTGGCACGCGAACATGACATGCGCCGACTCAAAGGTGAGACGCGAGAATTCAAGGCGCGCTTCGACAGTGCGCGCAAGCTTGTGAACGACGGTCGCATTCGCCTCAATCAGCTCGAGGAGCGCAGAGAGGCGGTGCAGTCTGATGCGGCATCGTTGCTGAACGAGTACTCAGAGATAAAGGCAGCCCACGATGCGGCGCAGTACCGCATGGACCAGGCAAATGCCCGTCAGGCATCGATCGCCGAGGAAACGGGCGAGGTCGACAATCAACAGATTTCCGCTGAAGAGCAGCTGCGCGAGTCGCGGAGAAATTTCAACCAGGCTGTTGAGTCGCTGCAAGAGTTTGCGACGCTTCGAGTGACGCTTGAGACGCGCCGCAACGAACTCCGCGCAGAACTGCAACGTGTGCGCGAACAGGCCGGTGAGGATCGCCAGACTGTTCAGAACATCACGATCCAGTTCGAAAGCCGCCGTACAAGTAAAGAGTCCGCTGCGCAAAACCTCGATCGTATGCGCTCGCAGCTGCAGGTATTTGAAAGCCGCGAGGTGGAAATTCGTGAGCAGCTCGAGCAGCGTCAGGCTCCACTGGCCGACAACAAGAGGTCTCTTGAAGACCAGTTGGCAAAACGCATTACGGTTGAGGAGCAATTAGCTGCGGCGCGCCGGCTGGTAGAGGAAGTCGAGACGAACTTAAGGGACCTCGACCAGACGAGGATGCAAATCGATCAATCCGTTGAAGAGGCGCGCTCAGGAGTGAGTGAAGCCGAGATGGGTGCGCGCGAATTACGTGTCCGACGTGAAGGTTTTGCCGAGCAACTTGCGGCGACGGATTTCGAGTTCAAGTCGTTGATCGAAGAAATGGATGCCGCGGCGAATATTGACTCGTGGGAACAGAAGCTCGAGAAAGTTCGGCGCCGGATCGACAGGCTGGGGCCAATAAACCTGGCCGCTATCGATGAATTCAAGGAGCAATCCGAGCGTAAGGAGTACCTGGACTCGCAACTTGAAGATCTGAACAGCGCACTCGCAACTCTCGAAGGTGCGATTCGCAAGATTGATCGCGAGACTCGCTCCCGGTTCCGCGAGACGTTTAATGACGTAAATGCCGGTTTCCAGCGGTTGTTCCCGAAACTTTTTGGCGGTGGACACGCTTACATGGAATTGACGGGAGAGGATCTGCTGTCGGCTGGCGTCACAGTGATGGCCCGTCCACCAGGTAAGCGGAACAGCACCATTCACTTGCTGTCGGGTGGTGAGAAGGCATTGACGGCGGTTGCCCTTGTCTTTGCGATATTTGAATTGAACCCGGCACCATTCTGCCTGCTTGACGAGGTCGACGCGCCGCTTGACGATGCCAACATAGCCCGGTTCTGCGATATTGTTCGGGAGATGGCAGACAAGGTGCAGTTCGTGTTCATTACGCATAACAAAGTCACGATGGAAATGGCCCGCCAGCTGACCGGCGTGACGATGCACGAACCGGGTGTATCGCGGCTCGTCTCCGTTGACCTCGACGAAGCAGTCAAGATGGCGGCGAGCTAGGTCATTGACAAATGGACGGTCTACGCTGGCTGCTGCTGTTATTTGGGGTCCTGGTCATCACCGGTGTCTACCTCTACAGCCGTCGAGAGCGCAACAAACCTGAAGCAGATCCTGAGCCATCGGTACGTGTTGCACCCACCTTAGGCGGGGAAACGGTCGATCAGGAGGTGCCCGACAACTATCCGTCGCCGGATCCTGATGTGGCGCCGGATGTTGAGAACGTTGCCGCCGAAAGCCAGGTGGCTGAAGTGCCGCAGAAGATCGTGACCTTGCGGCTGATTGCCCGAGAGGGTGGCGCATTTAAAGGTGATGAGTTAATCCTCAGTATGCGCGGCATCGGTTTGCGGCACGGCCAGTTCGGAATATTTCACCAATACGATGGCAACGACGAGAACCGCACGATTTTCAGCGCGGCGAGTCTTGTTGAACCGGGAAGCTTCGATATCGCTAACATCAAGGAGCAGGAAATCCCGGGCATCAGCCTGTTTCTCGTGTTGCCGGGTCCGGTCGATGGCATTGAAGCATTCGACATGATGATGGAGGCGTCTCGTGCCCTGGCCCAATCTCTGGATGCGGAACTACTCGACGAATCAGGAAGCACGCTGAGTATTCAGCGCGAGCGGTACATGCGTGAGGAGGTCATTCAGTACCAGCACAGCCATCTCGTCACCTGACCTGGACGAGTTGCGATTGTCATGACCGCACCAAGAGCAACAAAGGACGAACTCGAATCCCTGCGGCAGCAAATTCGCCATCACAACTATCGATACCACGTTCTCGACGACCCGGAGGTTCCGGATGCCGAATACGATCGGCTGATGCGGCAACTGCAGGCCATCGAGAGTGAATATCCCGAACTGGTTACCGAAGACTCACCGACGCAGCGTGTCGGCGACACACCTATCTCCGCATTTGGAACTGTGCAACACCAGGTTCCGATGTTGTCACTCGACAATGCGTTCGCACCCGACGAATTACGAGAATTTCACCGTCGAGTCAGCGACAGGCTGGAACTCGAAGAAGGTGCTGATCAGCTGTGCTACGCAGCGGAACCCAAACTGGACGGTGCCGCGGTAAGCCTGTTGTACGAAGGCGGCCAGCTCGTGCGTGGTGCCACTCGTGGTGATGGCACTAGTGGCGAAGACATTACTCACAATGTGCGGACTATTGACGCAGTTCCTTTGCGGTTGATAGGGGAAGACTTCCCACCAACGCTGGAAGTTCGCGGTGAGGTTTTCATGCCGAAGGCTGGTTTTGAGGCCTACAACAAGAAAGCGGAGAAAGAGGGGGAGAAGACGTTTGTGAATCCTCGCAACGCGGCAGCCGGGAGTTTGCGTCAGCTCGATCCGAAATTAACTGCAGAACGGCCACTGGACGTGTACGTGTATTCTGTCGGCCGAATCGACGGTGGTAAGTTACCTGAAACCCACAGCGAAATAATCAAACGACTGCAAAGCTGGGGTCTTAAGACTTGCCCCGAAAGCGCTGTTGTCGAAGGTGTGGAAGGGTGCCTCGCCTATTACGAAGCGTTGGGAGCGAAGCGTGATTCGCTTCCGTACGAAATCGATGGCGTTGTATACAAAGTCGATAACCTGTTGCAGCAACGCGAACTCGGCTTTGTTTCGCGTGCACCTCGCTGGGCCATAGCTCACAAATTTCCAGCGCAGGAAGAACTCACGACAGTGGAGGGCATTGAGTTCCAGGTTGGACGAACGGGCGCTGTTACACCCGTGGCACGACTCAAGCCTGTGTTTGTAGGGGGCGTGACGGTGAGCAACGCGACACTGCACAACATCGATGAACTACACCGCAAGGATGTGCGTGTTGGTGACACGGTCACCATTCGACGCGCAGGGGATGTCATCCCCGAAGTCGTTGGCGTTATTGCGAGTCGGCGACCGAAAGGGGCACGTGCCGCGCAGTTGCCGAAGCAGTGTCCGGTGTGCGGCTCCGCAGTAATACGTGAAAGTGATGAGGCGGTGGCGCGTTGCAGCGGCGGTTTGTATTGCTCCGCACAGCGCGCTGAAGCACTGAAGCACTTTGTGTCCCGCAAGGCGATGGATATCGAAGGGCTTGGATCGAAATTGATTGAGCAACTCGTCGCGGCTGACCGCATCAAGACCCCGGCGGATATTTTTCAACTGAACAAAGACGAGCTTGCCGGGATGGAACGTATGGGCGACAAGTCTGCCGAAAATCTAGTCGACTCGATTGAAGAGAGTCGATCAACAACGCTGCAACGATTTCTCTATGCACTCGGAATTCGAGAGGTAGGTGAGGCGACAGCGTCCGCATTGGCGTCTTATTTCGGCAAGCTCGATGCAATTCAGCAAGCGACAGAAGAAGAACTGGTAGAAGTCCCCGACGTTGGCCCTATCGTCGCGTCACGGATTCGTTCGTTTTTCGACGAGGCTCATAATCGCGACGTGATAAAGGCATTACAAGATTTTGGCGTGCACTGGCACGAGTCCGAGCCACAACGAAGTCCCTCAGAAGGAGGGTTATCGGGCAAAACGTTTGTCCTGACAGGCACTTTGAGCAACATGACTCGCGATGAGGCCAAACAGAAAATCCAGGCACTCGGTGGCAAGGTCACCGGGAGTGTTTCGAAGAAGACCAGCTTTGTTATCTACGGCGATAAAGCGGGATCAAAGCTGGCAAAGGCGCAAGATCTCGGTGTTGAGACTATCGATGAAGCCGGCCTGAACGCGCTTCTCGCCGAGTCCTGAGACGCGGAATCGTCGTTTGCCCCTAGAAAACTGGGCGTTTTCGCCAGATTCATTTGTGGCAGTTGCAACAGTTCTATGGTGAAACTTGGGCCATTTTTCCCAAGTCCGTCATTTTGTTAGCAAATTGACCACTTCAGCAATATATTTTCCGCCCATGCAGAACGACATCCAACGACAAATCCTTGGCGCACTGCTCCTTGTCCTTCGCCCCCTGGCGCGAGCAATGCTACGCGCCGGAATCGGATATCGAGAGTTTGCAGAAGTATCAAAGACCGCGTTTGTCGATGTCGCCGGCAAGGACTACGGACTTCGCGGTCGCCCGACAAATATCTCACGGGTTGCTGTCATGACCGGGCTCACCCGGAAAGAGGTGAGGCGGATTCGTGATAAGGCCGAGGTCGGAGATGATCCTGGCGTGGCCAAGCTGACCCCGATGAGTCAAGTGATGCATCGTTGGTACACAGAGGATGATTTCACGTCGGATAACGGCGTGCCCATCGTGCTGAAGTTTGATGCCGATGGCACGTCTTTTAGTGATTTGGTAAAGAGGTTTGGCGGCGACATTCCTCCGGGAGCAATGAGAACAGAATTGAAGAGAATTGGCGCCGTGGAAGAACTCGATAGCGGTCAACTTAAAGCAGTGTCTCGAAGTGTTGTCGGAATCGACGATCATGAAAAGCTAGTTAGGGGATTGGCGCATGTCATGTATCCAGCGGCGCTCGCGATGGTGCACAACATTTCTGAAGAAAGTGAGAAGGACTCTTGGGTCCATTTATCAGCTTTCACTCAATCGGTTCGTAGCAATGATCTAGGTAGGATTCGTAGAGTGAGTTCTGACAGAGCGGCATCTTTCATCGAGTCGGTAGACGATTTCCTTGCGGCCTATGAGAACTTGTACGATACATCTGATGAAAATGGTGGTGATCAGGCGGTAGGCATAGGCGTGTTTTACTTCGAAGAAGACAAATCCGAAACTGACATTTTCAAGTAACTACTCAGATCTACTCGCAATGGGTCATTGATCTGAGCTGGCCTCCCTCCATATATCTCGCAACAATTTGACGGTCTTGCGCCCAAATTCGCGCAACTTGCCCCAATTGGCCCGAGAATTTTCCAACATTCACTTATTTATCCAATATGAGAGTGATTCTCATCTTGGTTGTGTGCATTCTTCGCGCTATCTGGGCCGAATTAACCGTATATTGGAAAACCTTTATAAAACAGTGGGATGCCAGTTGGTTTCCTCTGAAGTACAAGTGCCTCTTGATCGCTCTTTTGACATAACTCAGCATTGGGGAAATTTCAGTTGTTCAAACGAAACAAAGAGATACTATTACTACTTGCAAGCTTACATAACCTCCGTTTACTTTACATATTGCCTCGGAGCGATTTCCCGGAATGGGACAAAACGTAAAAGAGTACTTAAGACGCGCCCTGAGGATGATGTTGAAGCCATTAGTGAAGCTTCTTGTCAGCCAGGGAGTCTCGCATGGGGATTTTTCGGAAGCAGCGAAAGACGTCTACGTCGAAGTAGCTATAAGGCATTTCGATAAGTCGACAAAAGTGAACCAGTCGCGAGTAGCTATTTTGACTGGGTTGACGAGAAAGGAGGTAAAAAACGTAATAGACCG
>CALZHX010000131.1 GCA_945787435.1 uncultured Woeseiaceae bacterium | reverse complement strand
CCTGCACCACGCTGCGAATCCGTGCGCCCATCGGGAAGCGCTCTACTTCTGTGGCCGTATCACCATCAATCTCGATACGAATGATGGCTCGCGACGACAGTCCGGCGGCGAGCAGATCGCCGTGCCACCCGGGAAACACGTCCCCGCTGTACACCATCAAATGCCCCGGCGAAATGACCGGCGTCCACCACAGGGCCGGTTTGTCGAATTCCGGGTTCGTATCGTGGTCCGGAATGGCGCGACCATCGTAGTGCTCACCATTTGAAACAGTCGGGTAGCCATAGTTGCCGCCGCGCACAATACGATTCAGCTCATCGCCACCAGCTGGTCCCATTTCGATAACCCATAGCTGGCCGTCGAGGTCGAAGGTCATGCCGAGCGGGTTGCGATGACCCAGCGACCAGATTTCAGGATAAACGCCTTCGTCGTCAACGAACGCGTCCATGCTGTAGTAGTCAACGAAAGGATTGTCTGCGGGAATCGATCCGTCATCGTGCAACCGAACAATCTTGCCAACATTGCTCTGCATGTCTTGCGAGGGCGTGAACTTCTGTCGATCACCGGACGAAATCCAGAGGTAGCCATCATCATCGAATGCGATGCGATGGCCGTAATGCCCAAAGCCGACCATCTTCGGGTATTGCCGCCAAACAACCTCGAGGTCGGATAAGGTTCCGCGGCGTTCGGTCAGGGTCAGCATGCCGCGGGCAACGGCGGCACCACGCGTTCCGCCAACAGCGCCCTCGACGTAGCTCAGGTAGACGAGTCCGTTATCTTCGAATTCCGGGTGCAGCACGACATCGCCAAAGCCACCCTGCCCGAAGTAGTCAACGTTCGGCACTCCGCGCACAGATCCAAATGACTGGCCGTCCTGACCGACCAACTGAAGCATGCCTTTTTTCTCTGCCACCAGCATACGTCCGTCGGGCAGAAAGGCCATTGACCAGGGCTCGTCGAATTTCGTAACTTCTGTGACGTCGAATGGCGCATCGGTTTGTGCCTGCACGCAGGTCATAACAAGCACGGACATCACGATTGTCAGGAGTTTGGTCATTGTCTTCGCAGTTGGGTGGTGAATGTGCCACTACTGTAACGAACGACGCGGACGCACGCCATAATGATTGCGATAACCGGTTACTAATGCGCGATCCACGCCTGCCACTTGACACGTCTCCAGCTTCGCGCCTTAATGACCAGCTTCGGCCCAGGTATTGGCGCCGTTCTGTCGCACTTGCGACGGCCGAGAAAAAACAAACCACTTAAAATAAGGGGAATGCCAATGGCAAACGTAAACGTAACGATCGATACTGTAGGTGCTGCTGACCCAACGACTCACGTGCGGACATGCACGTACAGCGAGGGCCAGGGAAATCCGGGCTGGACGGGCGTCGCGAGTAACGGCGATGTCGACTTGTCCAAGTCCGGCGCACAGCCCGATGTAAAGTTAATCTGGACGCTGCCGGCCGGGTATCTGTTTGATTCGACCTTAGCGTTCACGACCGTTCCTGCGTCCGACGATTTCAACGTAACGTCCGGAGCGGGTACGGCTACGCTCACCGTCAGAGACACTAACAACGACGCGTCAATAACGAACTATGAGTACACCCTGTACTTAAACGACGGCACGAAGATCGATCCGAAGGTAATCAATCACTAGTTATTAAGGCGGGTACCGCAGTGTCAGCGCGCTATCATGCCTTCATCAGCTACTCGCACGTTGACGAGCGCTGGGCTAAATGGTTGCAATCTGCACTTGAAGGTTACCGCTTGCCCAAGCGGCTCGCGCGCCAGAAACTGGAAGATGGAGCAGGTTCGGATCGACTGTATCCGATTTTTCGGGATCGCGATGAACTTGCCTCGTCAGCTGATCTGTCGCAGTCGATACGTGGCGCCCTGGAGCAGTCCAGGGCGTTGATCGTCGTCTGCTCCCCTGCGGCAGCCCGCTCGAAGTGGGTAAACGAGGAAGTGCGTCTCTTCCAGAGCCTCGGCCGCGCGGATCGCATCTATTGTTTATTGGTATCTGGATCGCCCGATCGAGACGATCCGGACTGCGCGTTCCCGGCCGCGCTGCTGCACAGCGCGACAAATGAACCACTGCCCGATCCGCTGGCAGCCGATGTAAACCCCAATGCCGACGGCAAGCGCGGTGCGATGCTGAAGATTGCAGCCGGGTTACTGAATATCGGCATCGACGAGCTCAAGCAGCGCGATGCGCAGAAACAACTCAGGCGAAGAGGCTTTGTTACCGCAGCGTCCGTTTTGATTGCTGTCATTACGCTCGCGTTCGCCGTCATGGCACAGCTCGCAAGGGATGATGCCGAAGTTCGCCGAGGCCAGGCTGAAGGGCTGATCAATTTCATGTTAGGCGACCTTAGGGACCGGCTCGCCCCACTGGGCCAGTTAGACCTGCTCGACTCGGTTGGTGACGAAGCCCTGCAGTACTTCGAGGCAATAGGCGAGCGTGGTACCGAAAAAGAAGTTTATTCCCGAGTCATGGCGTTACGCCAGATTGGCGAAGTACGCTTTCGCCAGGGGCAGTATGCCGAGGCTGAGGATACCTTCAGGAATTCGCGGAATCTTGCGGCGCACCTTCATACGTCGGTGCCGCGAAACTCGGAGTACCTGTTTGAATTAGGTCAGGCGGAATTCTGGGTCGGTTACGCTGCACTTGAACAGGCCGATTTAGAACAGGCTGAAGCGTCGTTTCGAAAATACATGGAGTACAGCAGGCGACTGCTCGCCACTGACCCGGAAAACGCTGATTATCAACTTGAGCTTTCTTATGCCTATAGCAATTTGGGCACGGTGTCGCTGCAACGACTCAAGGCTGAGGCTGCCCTCGACTATTTTCAGAAAAGCGCATCGCTCAATGAAAAACTTGTGTTTGATAATCCCGACGACGTAGGCATGCGGCTGGATTTGGGTAACGGCTACTCCTGGATTGGCGCCGCACAACTCCAACTTGGACACATACGGGAGAGCCGGAATGCGTACCAGAGAGCTGTCGACATTCTGACCCAGCTCGATGCGGAGAATGACAGTCCACTATTCTCCGAGAATCGGGCGCAGAATGCCTACCACCTGGGCAATGTACTGTTGCAACAGGGCCACTCCGAGCAGGCCGGTTCCATGTTTCGGCTGGCCGGGACGTTGCTGGACTCTT
>CALZHX010000130.1 GCA_945787435.1 uncultured Woeseiaceae bacterium | reverse complement strand
GACGCGATTGAGGCCAAAAGCAAGGCGATTGATGCGCTTCACGTCAGCGAAGCTGCCCGCGAAACCCAAGACTGACACGCAAATTGGAAACAGCTCGCCGATTCACGATCAAAGGCCGTGTTCAGGGCGTTTTTTTTCGTGAGAGCACACGCCGCGTGGCTGAATCGCTCAATATCACCGGGCATGCCATTAACCTCCGCAACGGGGACGTAGAAGTCCTGGCCTGCGGCGAGCCTGACGCAATCAGCGAATTGGCTGCCTGGCTGAAAGACGGGCCGCGCATGGCCAATGTCACCGAGGTCACGTCCGAAGATGCTGAAGTGGAGTCAAAGGCCACTTTTACGACAGGATGACCGAGCCCGGCATATTCCTTAGCTCCATGGCTCGCTGCGCTGCGCTTTACTTGCGCTAACGAACATCCCGCGCTCGGTCATTCATCCGGCCTTGTCTTAGGCCTTGAACCACTTGTAGCTGAGCTTATCTATGACCTTGTTCGGATATTTTCGTTTTCCCAGGCTGCCGTTATAACGGCCCAGCGCACGACGCAGATCACCTTTTTCCTTGTCGAGATAAAATTTCAGGATGGTGCATCCATAGCGAAGATTGGTGTCCACGTGATTGAGGTTGTCACCGGGGCGCCCAATTTCGTCCTTCCAGAACGGCATCACCTGCATGAGTCCCAGCGCGCCCGCGACCGAAACAGCAAAACGATCAAAGTTACTCTCGACCTCGCTGACGGCGAGGATGAGTTCGGGTGGCAGTTCGACGCGAGATGCCTCGTAGTGGACGCGCGTCAGGATCGCGATGCGCTCATCCGGGTCCCGCACCTGGCGCTCGAGTCGACCCGACATGTCGGTGAGCCACACTTCTGCGTCGAAACGGTCCTCGAAGCTGTCTGCATCAGAGGCGGCCGCACGCAGCACTTCGCGCAGCTCAGGGTCGGGAACCTGTTCGGCGGTCGCGCCCAGCGGCGCAGCCAGCGCCAGCAGGCAAATCCAGACAACAATGTGGCGTGCTAGCTCCATTGGATGACTATAGTAACGAAAACACTAGCTTATAGCGCTTTCCTTGAGCAGGTTGAGAGCTTCTTCACGGTTCAGGTTGCGCGATTCTTCATCCCGGCGATGGCGATACTCGAGCTCACCGGCCTCGAGGCCGCGATCCGAAACCACCAGGCGATGCGGGATCCCGATGAGTTCCGCATCGGCAAACTTAACGCCTGGACGCACGTCGCGATCATCGAACAGTACATCGAGGCCGTATTCCGTGAGTTCGGCATACAACGCTTCGGCCGCCTCGCGTACTGCCTCCGATCGATGCATGTTGATGGGTACAAGTACGACATCGAAGGGTGCGAGCGGGGCTGGCCAGATAATGCCGTTGTCATCGTGGTTCTGCTCGATTGCAGCGCCGACGATACGTGTGATGCCAATACCGTAACAACCCATGGCCATGGCGCGATCTTTACCATCGCTGTCCTGCACAGTCGCATCCATAGCCTCGCTGTACTTGGTGCCCAGCTGGAAGATATGCCCGACCTCGATGCCACGCGCGATACTGAGCGTACCTTTTCCACCCGGTGCCGGGTCGCCGGCGACGACGTTGCGGATATCGACGGTCTCGGGGGCGGGCAGGTCACGCTCGAAATTGACGCCCACGTAGTGGAAGCCGTGTTCGTTCGCGCCGCAGGAAAAGTCTGAAAGGTGGGCGGTCGCATGATCGAAATATACGGGCAGCGTCATTCCCACAGGGCCAAGCGAACCGGCGGTACTGCCAGTTGCCTCGCGAATTGTCTTGTCATCGGCCATGGTCAACGGCGCCGCAACGCCCTCGAGTTTCTGCGCCTTGACGGCATTCAGCTCATGATCGCCGCGCAGGATCAGCGCGACCGGTCCATCGGTGCCTTCAACGATTAATGTCTTGATCGTCTGTGATGCATCGATATCGAGCAATTTGCACAGATCCTCAATGGTCTTGACTCCCGGAGTTGCGATCTTCTCGAGATCGCGACCGGGTTCGGACCGATCGCCTTCTGGCAGGAACGTAGCTGCGGTTTCGATGTTCGACGCATAGTCGTCTGTGTCGCTGTACGCGATCGCGTCCTCGCCGGAATCGGCAATGACATGAAATTCCTGTGATTTGCTGCCACCAATTTCACCGCTGTCTGCCAGGACAACGCGGAATGTCAGCCCCAGGCGCTCGAATATTGCGGTATAGGCCGCATGCATCTTCTGATAGGAAGCGTCCATGCCTGCATCGTCAATGTCGAATGAATAGGCGTCCTTCATGATGAATTCGCGCGAGCGCATCACGCCGAAACGGGGCCGAATCTCGTCCCGAAACTTGGTCTGGACCTGGTAATAGTTGACGGGCAACTGTTTGTAGCTGCGCAGTTCCTTACAGGCGATATCGGTGATGACTTCTTCATGTGTTGGACCGACGCAGTACTCACGCCCGTGGCGGTCGGCCATGCGCAGCAGCAGCGGGCCATACTGGTCCCAGCGACCCGTTCTCTGCCACAACTCAGCCGGTTGCACCGCCGGCATCAGCAACTCGAGCGCGCCGGCGCGGTTCATTTCCTCGCGCACAACGGCCTCGACCTTACGCAGTACGCGCAAACCCAGCGGCATCCAGGTAAACAGGCCCGAGGCGAGGCGCCGAATCAGCCCTGCCCGGAGCATCAGCTTGTGACTGACGATTTCTGCTTCCGCAGGTACTTCCTTGAGCGTCGTCAGCCCAAATTCCGAAAATCGCATTGAATATCAACTTTGTGAAGATTACGCGCGGATTCTAGAGCATATGTGCAGCGTGTTGCACAAAAAACGTATTGACTCCAATGCCAAATTTCGGGATGGTCGCGGCTGTTTGAGTTCAGGCAGGCCCATTCGTTGGAAGGTAGACGCAATCCATTTGTTGCCCGTGAGGGTCTCCCCCTCCTGCTGCTCGCTGCCGTCGCGTTTTTCGTTGCCCTGCGATATTTCGATATAGCCGTCACAGTCGCGGCCGCCATGCTGTTCTTCGTGTTTGTGCTGATTTTCCGGGACCCGCGTCGCGGAATTCCCGCATCACCTCTCGGCGTGGTGAGTCCGGTTGATGGCCGGATCGTCGAGGTCGATCTCGCCGACAAGGGTGTATTGCACGGCGAAGCGCATCGCGTCTCGATTCGTATCGACAGTTTTGGCACCTATACGGCACGAGCACCTGTCGAGGGTAAGGTCATGGACCTGCGCTCAGTAAACGGTGACAAAGTCGTTGACTACCGCACGAACGCACTGTGGCTGCAGACCGATGAAGGGGATGACGTCGTGCTGCAGTTTCACGGTTATCGTCTCGGGTTGGCGCCGCGATCATTTGTTCGCTTCGGCGAGCGCGTCGGGCAGGGGCAACGATGCGCGTATTTGCGTCTCACCCGAATTGCAGAGCTGCATTTACCGATAGAAAGCAAGATCCTCGTTAAACCGGGCCAGGTCGTCACCGCCGGCTCGGACCTGATTGGCAAAGTTCCGCACCCCTGAGTGTAGAATATCCCGATGATTCAGCCGGAACAGCAACGCCGCGCTTATCTCGAGGCGCTGGGCATCGATGTATGGGTGCCGCGGGACCACGTGGACCCGGAGATTGAGGTCGCCGAGCCCGCAGTGGCGGCCGATGGGCTGGACTGGACCGAATTGCGCGATACCGTAGCGGCGTGCACACGCTGCAAACTGCATGAGAGTCGGACACAGACGGTGTTCGGGGTGGGTAACCCGAACGCGGATTGGATGATCATCGGCGAGGCGCCGGGGGCCGAGGAAGATCGACGTGGTGAACCGTTTGTCGGGCGCGCCGGCAAGCTCCTGGACGAGATGTTGCAAGCGGTGGGGCAGGGACGCGACAGTGTTTTTATCGCGAATATTCTCAAGTGTCGGCCGCCGAACAATCGCGATCCTGAGCCGGCCGAATCGGCAGAGTGCCGCGGGTACCTCGAGCGGCAGATAGAGCTCGTGCAACCGAAAATAATCCTCGCGGTTGGTCGGATAGCGGCGCACCTGCTGCTCGAGACAGATACGCCGGTCGGTCGACTTCGTGGCACGACGCACTTCCTCGACAAGACACCGTTGATCGTGACCTACCACCCGGCATACCTGCTGCGCAGTCCTTCTCAGAAGCGCAAATCCTGGGATGATCTGTGCTTTGCACGTCGCGTCGCCGCAGAGGCTGCAGCATGATTCGTCCAGCCCCGGAAGCAGAGGTCACTATTCGCTTGATGCGCCACGAGGATCTGGGGCATGTCTCCGATATCGAGCGGCGCAGCTATGATTTCCCGTGGAGCCACGGTGTATTCCGTGATTGCCTGTTGGCGGGCTACCAGTGCGTGGTGCTTGAGCGCGACGGTGACGTCGCCGGGTACGCCATATTATCGGTGGCTGCAGGCGAGGCGCATATTCTCAACTTGTGTGTCGAACCGGCGTTTCGTTCACACGGCTATGGCGAGCGAATGCTTGATGAAATCCTGTTTCGCGCGCGGACATCGTCGGTGCGCGAGATCTTCCTTGAAGTTCGACCATCGAACATGCACGCATTGGCGCTGTACAAGAAGAAAGGTTTTTACCAGGTCGCAAATCGCCCGAAGTACTACCAGGCGCACGAAGGGCGTGAGGATGCCGCTGTTCTTGCCAAAAAACTGATCACCGAATCCTGAGCCATCATGTCAGCTATTCCTGAACAGGTCCGGAAACGGCGCACCTTCGCGATCATCTCACACCCGGATGCCGGCAAGACAACGCTTACCGAAAAGCTGCTGCTGTACGGTGGTGCAATCCAGTTGGCCGGCACCGTGAAAGGCCGCAAGGCGAGTCGCCACGCGACCTCCGACTGGATGGCGCTCGAGCAACAGCGTGGAATCTCTGTGACGTCGTCCGTGATGCAGTTTCCGTACAACGGTAATGTTGTGAACCTGCTGGACACGCCGGGTCATGAAGACTTTTCTGAAGATACCTACCGTACGTTGACCGCTGTTGATTCGGCATTGATGGTGATCGACTGCGCCAAAGGTGTTGAGCAGCGCACAATCAAGCTCATGGAAGTGTGTCGGCTTCGTGACACGCCGATCATGACGTTTATTAATAAGCTCGATCGTGAAGGGCGTGAACCCATAGCCTTGCTTGACGAAATTGAGTCTGTACTGAAAATCCACTGTTCGCCCATAACCTGGCCGATCGGTATGGGCAGCCGCCTCAAAGGTGTTTATCACCTGCTGCAGGACCGAATTTATCTGTATGACAAAGTCGGCCGCGAGAAGGCGTCGAAGCAACGCATTATCGACGGCCTGGACTCGGATGAGGCCAGCGAGGTACTCGGCAGCGATGCAGATGATTATCGCGAGGAGATCGAACTCGTTAAAGGGGCAACGCCGGAGCTCGATATCGAAGCGTACCTGGCAGGACGTCAGTCGCCCGTGTTCTTCGGCTCGGCGTTGTCGAATTTCGGCGTCAAAGAATTGCTCGATGAATTTGTGCAACACGCACCGATGCCGCAGCCACACGAAAGTGAACAGAGAGATGTGAACCCTGAGGAAGACAAGCTCACCGGCTTTGTTTTCAAGATCCAGGCCAACATGGACCCGGGCCATCGTGACCGGATCGCCTTCATGCGTATCTGCTCAGGTGAATACCAACGAGGCATGAAAGTGCTACACGTGCGATCGGGTAAGGAAATGAAGATCCCCGATGCGATTACCTTCATGGCGGCGGATCGGCAGCACGCGGAAACAGCGTACGCCGGCGATATCATCGGTGTGCACAATCACGGCACAATTAACATCGGGGACAGTTTTACCGAAGGCGAGCATATCCGCTTTACCGGTATTCCCAATTTCGCACCAGAGATTTTTCGGCGTGCGGCATTGAAAGACCCGTTGCGCCTCAAGGCGCTGCAAAAGGGACTGGCACAACTGTGTGAAGAGGGCGCGACGCAGCTCTTCAAGCCCATGCGGAATAATGACCTCATTCTCGGTGCGGTCGGGCCACTGCAGTTCGACGTCGTCGCGCATCGCTTGCGTGATGAGTACAAGGTCGAGTGTCAGTTCGAGACAATCAACGTGGCGACAGCCCGCTGGGTTGAGTGCCACGATGAAAAGATGCTGGCCGAGTTTGAGCGCAAAGCGCATGACAACCTCGCGTTCGATCACGGTGAACAGCTCGTCTATATTGCGCCAACCAGGGTCAATTTGAGCCTTACCGAGGAGCGTTGGCCAGACATCGTGTTTCGCAAAACGCGAGAACATTGAAGCTCCGCGACGTTATAGATCGAAAAGTGGCTGCCTGGGCAGTCTATGACTGGGCCAATTCCGCCTTCGCATTGAGCATCATGGCGGTGCTGTACCCGCTGTTCCTCGGTAGCTATTGGAGTGTAGGCGCAAGCGGCGCGGAGGTAACGGCGAGGCTTGCGTGGATTACCGCAGGCGCAAATCTCGTCGTCAGTCTTCTCGCGCCGATTTTTGGCACGATCGCCGACGCCGGAGGTTACCGCAAACGCTTTCTGGTTGGTCTTGCCCTGATTGGCGCAATTGGAACGATATCGCTCGCTTTCGTTGGCGAAGGCATGTGGGTACTTGCGCTCGGTCTGTACCTGATCGCGTCGGTTGGATTTTATAGTTCGAATGTTTTCTACGATTCCCTGCTTGTCGATGCGACCAAACCGCGCTACTTCGATTTTGTCTCGTCACTCGGCTTTTCGTTGGGCTATCTCGGTGGTGCGACGTTGCTCGCAGTGCATGTGTGGATGCTGACATCACCATCGACTTTCGGGCTGGATTCCGCAACGCAGGCGATGAAATTCGCGTTCATGTCTGTCGGCGTGTGGTGGGTGCTATTCCTTACACCGTTAATCCGCTGGGTGCCGGAAACAAAACGTGTACGTGTAGTCGCAGGTAGCGTGATCCGCTCCGCGTATCGCGAGCTGAGGTCCACGATCACGCATGTTCGGCAGTACCGGAACATTGTTGTTTTCCTGGCTGCCTACTGGATGTACGTTGGCGGCGTATTCACCGTAATTTTCATGGCCGCAAACTTCGGTCAGCGACTTGGTTTTGAGCAGACGGACCTGGTCAAGGCGCTGATGATCACCAACTTCGTGGGCTTCCCTGCGACTTTTCTGTATGGCTTTTTGGGCCACCACTTCGGGCCAAAGGCGGGGCTATACCTGGCTCTGGTCGTTTACGCGGTTGTTTCGAGCCTCGCTGCATTCATGACTACGATCGGCGAGTTCTACGTGCTTGCGATTGTTATTGGGTGTGTGCAAGGTGGCGTGCAAGGTCTTAGCAGGTCTTACTACGCGTCCTTGATCCCTGCCAATGCGCCAGGCGAGTTCTTCGGTTTCTACAACATGGTGACCAAGTTCTCGCATGTCCTTGGGCCTGTGCTTGTGGGCCTTGCTGCGACATTCACGGAAGAACCGAAGTACGTATTGCTGGCGTTGGTACCGCTGTTTGTTTTCGGTGGTCTGTTACTGGGGCTTGTCCGAGAGAAGAATGTCTGAGACTGATCTGTAGATCAGCGTTGCGCCCCAAAACAGCCAGTCAACCGATAGGAGAGCAGTAGAAATGACAACATTAGTAGTTGGAGCCAGCGGGGCAACCGGACGACTGCTCGTGGAACAATTGCTGGATCGCGGAGAGAACGTAAAGGTAGTTGTTCGATCAAAGGAAACGCTTCCCGAAAAGATCACGAGTCACGCAGGCCTGTCCGTAATCGAAGCAAGCGTCCTGGATCTTAGCGATGACGAGATGGCCGAACATGTTAGCGACTGTGGCGCTGTGGCGTCCTGTCTAGGTCATAACTTGAGTTTCAAGGGTCTGTTTTTGCCTCCGCACAGACTTGTTACGGATGCCACCCGGAGACTGTGCGATGCCGTGAAGGCGAATCAACCAGCAGAGCCAGTCAAGTTCGTACTAATGAACACCACAGGTAACAGCAACCGTGATCTTGGTGAACAGATATCGTTCGGTCAAAAACTGGTGATTGGGCTTCTTCGTTTATTGCTGCCCGCGCATGCTGATAACGAGGACGCTGCGGATTATCTGCGTACCCGGATTGGCCAGGAAAACGCTGCTATCGAATGGGCTGCGGTCCGTCCCGACACATTGATCGATGAAGCTGAGGTAACGGAATTTACCGTGTACCCTTCGCCGACCAGAAGCGCAATCTTCGACGCAGGCGTTACCAGCAGAATCAATGTGGGTCGCTTCATGGCTGATCTTGTCTGTGACGATGGCGTTTGGGACAAGTGGAAGGGCAAAATGCCGGTGATCTATAATCAAGAATGACAGATTAATGACAAACATTTCTTTCAGACCGTATCGCAGCGCGGACAACCAGGCCTGTACGAGCATCTTTAAGTGAACCGGCGCCTGCTCCGGCGGGTTCCTACAGGTTGCGTACTTCGGATTCGAGGCGTTGCAGCGCCTGCGGATTGGGCGGCCCATAGCGAACGTCAAGGTATGTGTTCGTTACGGCGTCAACGGTTCCGGCCGGTATAACGGATTCGCCGTCAACGCGGATGGCAAAATTGGCCGGTGTTTCGCCGGTTGCCGGCTCGATACCCGTCTTCCTGACAAATTTCTTGTAGAGAATTGCCGCCCGATCTCTTCTTGGCGGTCGATATCGCAGGCTCAGTACCAGGCTGATGAGCAATACGAGACCGATAACGACGGCGATCATCGTGAGCATCATCTTGCGCCAGTCGGGATCGTCCATGCCCAGCCATTCCATGAGCCTGTCCTGATTCTCCGGGCCATAACCGAGTACCCATTCGTTCCACGACGCGTTCATAGCGTCCCAGTAGAGCGTCATCTTGTGCAGCAACGCCGACGGCATGTCGAAGCCCCACGCCGCTGCAGCGCCGCCAAACATGGACCGACCGCGACCGACCTCGATGCGCTCGGGCGCTACGGCGGAGGTCGGATCGACGCGTCGCCAGCCAACACCCTCCAGCCAGACTTCGGTCCAGGCATGTGCATCCGACTGGCGTACGATCAAGTGACCGCCCATCGGGTTCAGCTCACCGCCCTGGTATCCGAGGACCACACGGGCAGGGACGCCTGCTGCGCGCATCATCACCGCGAACGCAGAAGCGTAGTGTTCGCAAAAGCCCTGTCTCGTATCGAACAGGAAGCGATCAACCGAATTGCTGCCCAGCGGAGGCGGCTCAAGAGTGTAGTAGTACTCCTGTTCGTGAAAGCGCATGAGGACGGCTTCAATAAAAGCAGCGTCCGAAGCGGCGGCGTTATGCATCCGTAGCGCCAATTCCTGCGTACGCGGATTACTTGCGTCCGGAATGCGTTGGTAAAAAGACCGCGCGAACGGCGTCAGCTGAACGTCGGTCCGATAATCCAGGTAGGACGTCGCTTCGTACGCGACACGTTGATCGATGGGGCGCGCGCGAGCGAGTTGCTGCTGCGGACCCATGAAGGTTCTTGGCAGCGTCACACTTGAGCTCAAAGGCATATCCAGCGCGAACACCCAAGGCTGCCGTGTAGGTTCCATCGTAATCTGGTACTCCACGGGTCGGCCGCGATAGACGACATTCTCGTGGACACGCGCACCGTCGAACGGGTCGTTTCCGGTCCAGGTACGGCCATTAAAGAGTGTCAGTACCAGTCCGCGCCAATAGCGATCGCGTGGCTCGGGCACGCTGCCTTTGAAATCCACGCGAAAAGCCACCGCGTCGGACAAGGACAACGAGCTGATGTCGCCGGGGCTCATCGTGTCGCTGATTCCGGAGGTGCCGGTGCCGGTGTCCATAGGTACGGCCCAGAACGGTGTCGCAATGCGCGGGAAAAATATCCACATCGCAACAGCAAGTGGTGCGGCGTACATGACGAGGCGAGCACTCGTCGAAAAACTGCGCCGGGCTCTCTGTCCGGTTGCCGATGAGATACGCAGCCAGGCGGTCATGATGAGGAAGATGGCGACAAGCAGGTACGGCAATGACCACAGGTGTTGTTCGCGAAGCAGCGACGACATCACCAGGAATATAGATATAAACAACAACACAAACTGGTCACGTGGCTTGAGTGTCTCAAGCAGTTTCAGAGCCGCCATAATCGCGAGCAGTGCCGATCCCGGTCCAACACCACTCACCGTCGAGTAAGTCGCAAGGACACCGAGGAAGCAAAGCAGCGCGAGCGCACCGCGGAACCATGTTGAGGGTATCGGCCGGCGGCGTTTCTCGATGGAAAATCGCCATGTCCCGCAGAGGATGAATGCCGCGGTAATCCACCAGGGTACGAACTGAATATGGGGTGCGAGGGAGAACATGAGCGCGAACAGCGTCCATGGCAGGCTCTCCAGCAACGAGCCGTCTGTTCCGCGCGCCTTAGCCATCGGTGTCGTCCAGTCCGAATAGCGCGAGTGTTTCCAGGCACTGCCGGCGCTGCGTATCGCCATGAGACGGCGGGAACTCGGCACCCGGAATGCGCAGGCCGTAATCTTCGCGCGTTCGGTCGGCGTTGATGATCCAGCTCGTTAGAATCGAAAGGCGCTGTTCGACGTCGTCGCTCGGAACTGTCGAGAAATCGAACCACTGACTGCTCGTGTCGGCCCCGGAAAACTGCTTGGACAACAATTGGCCACTGCGCGCATAAGCTTTCCAGGCGACATGGCGCGGCGAGTCACCAACATTGAATTTGCGGAGTCCGGCGAAATCCTCCTCGCCGCGCGCATCGTGCTGGCGGTGGCCGTGCGCTGTTTCTGTAGGAGGGGGCGGCGGCGCATGGTCAGCTGGATGCGGATACACAAGTCCCGACAGGTTCATGTGCAGCCACGCCCACGAACGAAAGAGTTCAAACGGAAACAGCGTGCGAATACCGAATCGTTGTAGCGGTATACGACCCCGTTTATCGGTCATGACCGCGAGGACAAACACTTTGCTTTCGCCCGGCATCAGGTCTTGTAACTCACTGATGTTGTCATCTGTATAGAGGCGGATGCCATGTCGCGCGTTTTTCGAATGATTTGTAATAGCGACTCGGAACTGCGCGGCCTGGCCGGCAAATACCGGTTCTACGCCAGCAAAGCTCAGCTCAAGGCCAACGAGGTTGCGCTGGCACTGGTGCATTGCGACAAATCCGATCCCGGCAAGGATGAACGTCAGTACGAAGGACAGGTTGTTGTTGTAGTTCATCGAACCCAACAGCATGGCGAACACCATAAGTCCAAATACCAGACCGACACCGGTAGGTAGAATATAAACGCGCCCGGGGCGAAGCCGCGTGACAGTCGAATCGATTCCCTGCCGTTTGCGGGCCCATTGCCGGACGCGACGGTTCGCCGCGTTTGTCAGGGCTGGTTTAATCCCCAGTTTAGGGAATGGCCACAGAATTGAGGACATGCTGGCAGAGCTCGGCGGCGGAACGGTAGGTCGTGTTGCCTGCCGGCTTCAGTCGGTGCCCGGCGATTGCCGTAAACACGGCCTGAATGTCATCGGGATAGACGCCCGAGTGATGTTCAACGAATGCATGGGCTTTGGCTGCGGCGACGAGAGCAAGGGCACCACGCGGAGATAGCCCGATGTCGATATCCGGCGATTCCCGCGTCTGGCGTACCAGCGCCTGGATGTAATCGACGAGGGGTTCGCTCATGTGCATACCGGCGGCGGCCGCTTGCAGTTTCAACATGATGTCCGGGGTCGCAATGGCCTCGACATCCTCGAGCATTGAGCGGCGGTCTTCACCAGTGATCAGCTCGCGCTCGTTTTCTTCGTTGGGATAGCCGAGTTCGAGGCGCATCAGGAAGCGGTCGAGTTGTGATTCGGGCAGCGGGAACGTCCCAATCTGGTCTGCCGGGTTCTGCGTTGCTACGACGAAGAACGGATCGGGCAGGGCGCGCGTGTTGCCATCAACCGATACCTGGTATTCCTCCATGGACTCGAGCAGGGCGCTTTGCGCTTTCGGTGTTGCGCGATTCACTTCGTCAGCCAGGATAAGCTGCGAGAAAATCGGGCCCGGCTGAAACTCAAATTCGCCTTTTTCCTGGCGAAATACCGAGACACCGACGATATCAGCCGGCAACAAATCACTTGTGAACTGGATGCGTCGAAAACTCAGGCCGAGGACGCGGGCAAGCGCCTGCGCGAGCATGGTCTTGCCGAGTCCGGGCAGATCTTCAATGAGCAGGTGGCCTCGGGCGAGCAGGCAGGATAATGCGAGTCCTATCTGACCGTCCTTGCCCAGAATAATCGTACCCAACGTCTTGCGCGCACGATCAAGCGCCGCACGGTCCGAGTCCTTGCCAATGGGTAGTTTCTCCAGGGTATTACCGCTCTGCATCAATGTCTCCCGGTTGTTACGTTACCAGATCGTCCCGAATACCCGGCCCGAATGCACTCAATACGGGCCAGATTGTGATGCAGTGCTCAAATTTGCGCGGCGCTGAGTGATGCAGTGATGGGGTCAGGAGTGATGGGGTCAGAGCCCCGGGGCTCTGACCCCGGACCCCGATCAAGTTGAGGCGAGCTCCGCCAGTTTCTCGAGCTGCTCATCCAGCTGAGCAATCGTCTTTTCG
>CALZHX010000129.1 GCA_945787435.1 uncultured Woeseiaceae bacterium | reverse complement strand
GTAACTGGTTCTGCGGATTTTTCACAAAGCGCGTCACCTGGCGAGGTGATTTGCCACGGCGGCGGCGGATGTCCGTCGCGCCGGTGTTGCGAAAATAGGTGGCGTAAAGTTTGCGGATACGGTCGTCAGACAGCCCGGTGCATTCGCGAATCGTGCGTGTGCGGGCTTCATGACGGATCATTCTAAGGGCCAGCTCGAACTGGCTGCGTTCCGTGGCATATCGATCATCTGTCAGGCGCATATTAAACCCTTTATGCTAGAAATAGACCATATAGAGTGTTACAAGAGCATATATGATCCATACATGGTCGATCAATAATAAATAAAGTAATTCGAGAAACGTGCAAGAAATGCGCGTGAAGGGGAGTAAATGGACTTTTTTGGACCCGAACCGACCGATTTTGCCAATGTGACCGCGCTGAACAGGGCGTTTCTGATGCGGCTTCGTGACCCGCTACCGGGCGAGGGCCTGAGGCTCTGCTTACCGTCGAGATCGCAATCGCGTGTCAGAAGACTTTCGAACCTGCAGGTCGAGCGTCTTTCTGCATTGCCTTACCTGTTGTTGTCGGTGCGTGAGCGGGACCAGGCTTGCTGGCATGCGCTTGCCGATGACGACCCCAACCGGGATCTGCTGTTACCCGGCGACGAAAGCGCCGATGAGATCGTTACCGCCACGCTGTCCTTTCTCTGGCAATTGGCGCGGCGCAATCCCTATGCGGTTCGTCTCATCTCCGGCGCAAGCCTGAATTGGTGCGAGCAACTCGCCGACTACACATTGCTCACATTGCTGCAACGTGCGGCGATACGACATGACCTGCTGCAACCGCGCCTGGCAAACAATGAAGACTTCTGGTTGCGGCTACTTGGCCCCGGTCTCAGTCCGGACTCCCAGCTGCGCAGAGCCGCGCACCTGGCATCACTGCAGGTGATGTTGACGGAGGACCCGGCGGTACAGTACCGAAGCATGAAGACCGCAGCTTGCAGCAATCCTGTGCCGACCCTTCGCGTCGCCGACACGCAGCGGCCGAAATGATGGCTGAGTCTTGTGTGTCGCTCTGCTGTCGGCATGGTTACAATAGCCGGCCTCATGCAAGCACTGTCCATCAAAAACCTCACCAAGACCTACGCCAATGGCAACCAGGCCTTGAAGGGGATCAACTTCTCGGTCGAAGAGGGTGATTTTTATGCACTGCTTGGGCCGAACGGTGCCGGGAAGACAACCGCAATAGGCATCATAAGTTCACTCGTCAATAAGTCGGGCGGCGGCGTCGAGATTTTCGGCCATAGCATCGACAATGAGCTCGAGGCTGCCAAGACCTGTATCGGGCTGGTGCCGCAAGAGGTCAATCTGAATCTCTGGGAGGGCGTGCATAACATCGTCCTGAACCAGGCGGGTTACTACGGGCTGGGCCGTAAGCTGGCCCGCCAGCGCGCGGAGAAATACCTGCGTGCGCTGCGTCTCTGGGATCGTCGCAATGATTCGGCGCGCAGTCTTTCCGGTGGCATGAAACGCCGCCTCATGATCGCTCGGGCGCTGGTCCACGAACCGAAGCTGTTAATTCTCGATGAGCCGACTGCTGGCGTCGACATCGAGATACGGCGATCGATGTGGGAATTCCTGCGCGACATAAATGCGGCCGGAACCACAATCATCCTCACGACTCACTATCTTGAAGAAGCCGAAACACTGTGTCGGCACGTCGCGATCATCGACGAAGGGAAGATTATCGAGGATGCGAGGATGAGCACCGTGCTGCGCAAGCTGCAGCGCGAGGTGTTCGTGCTCAGCCTTGCAAAACCGCTGCACGAGGCGCCGCATCTCGACGGCTTCGAGACCCTGCTTCGCGAGGACTGCGAGCTCGAAGTCGACAAGGGACCGGCGGTTAACCTGAATGACCTGTTTGCCCAGCTCGGTGACAAAGGGATTGAAGTCGTGAGCATGCGCAACAAGGCGAACCGGCTTGAGGAGCTGTTCATGCGGCTTGTCGAGAACAAGCAGGACGGCTTCAAGGAGATGGCGCAAGGATGAATATCGCACTCAATATCGTTGCGATGCAGACCATCGTGCGCAAAGAGGTCGTACGGGTCCTGCGTATCTGGGTGCAGACCGTAGTGCCACCTGCCATTACGATGACGCTGTACTTCATCATCTTCGGCAACCTGATTGGCCGGCGCATCGGCACGATGGATGGTTTCGACTACATGCAGTACATTGCGCCGGGGCTGATCATGATGTCGGTGATCACCAATTCTTACGGCAATGTCGTGTCGTCGTTTTTCGGTGCGAAGTTCGGCCGACACCTCGAAGAGATGCTCATCGCGCCGATGTCGAATGCAACGATCGTCATCGGCCATGTTGCCGGTGGCGTGCTGCGTGGCATGTTGATTGGCTTGCTGGTCACGATCATTGCCCTGTTCTTCACGCGACTCGACGTACAACACCCGTTCATCACAATCTCGATTGTCCTGTTGTCATCCATCGTATTTTCGCTGGCGGGATTCATCAATGCCGTGTTTGCCAAGAAATTCGACGACATATCGATCGTGCCAACCTTCGTACTGACACCGTTGACCTACCTGGGCGGAGTATTTTATTCGATCTCCCTGCTCCCTGAGTTTTGGCAGACCGTATCGCTCGCCAATCCGATTCTGTACATGGTGAACGCATTTCGATACGGAATTCTTGGCACCTCTGACATCAACATTGGCGTTGCTTACGGAATCCTGCTTGTATTTGTTGTCGTACTCTTTACAGCCTGTGTCCAGCTCCTGAACCGTGGCGTCGGCATCCGCGAGTAGCCATGTGTGGTCGATTCGCATTTTATTCACCGGGTGAGGCGACAGCCGCCCTGTTCGGAGCCAGCGGCTCAATGCCGGTCGAGGCCCGCTACAACATTGCACCTACTCAATATATTGCGGCCATTCGCGACGACGGCGAGGGCAGTCGTGAATTGACGATGTTGCGCTGGGGCCTGGTACCGTTCTGGGCCAAGGATCCATCCATCGGCAATCGCATGATCAATGCCCGCGCCGAGACGGTCGCCGAGAAGCCGTCCTATCGGGCCGCCTATCGCCACCGCCGTTGCCTCGTGCTCGCGGACGGATTCTACGAATGGCATACCGAAGGCGGCGTCAAGAGGCCGTATTACATTTCCGCGTCGGATGGGGAGCCGTTCGCTTTTGCCGCATTGTGGGAAAACTGGCAAAGCAAGATCAGCGATGAGTCGATTCAAAGCACAACGCTCATAACGACCGCGGCGAACGAATTCATGACCACCCTGCATCACCGTATGCCGGTCGTTCTCAGAAGTGAGACCGCGGACCGCTGGCTGGCGGGGGACGATGATCTTATCGATTTCGCTGCAAGCCATGGACCGGAACTGCAAGCATGGACTGTCGATCGACGCGTCAACAATGCGCGCAATGAGGGTGAGGATCTTATCGAGGCGGTGTCGTAAAAGGCTGCATTGAGACGACCAGCGTGCCGGGCCCGGTATGTACCCCGAGGGCAGCGCCCATTTCGGCCATCGTCAGGCGTTCGATCTGTGGCAATCCCTGCCGCAACAGAGTGACAAGTCTGTCTGCGTCATCGGGACACATCGCGTGGCCGACTGCGACATTTAGTGGCCCCTTTCGGCGCGCACGCCGTACCAGGGTGCGGGCAAATTTGCGTACGTAGTCGCGCCGGCCAAATACATATCCGGCCGCTGCGATTTTGCCATCCGCTGTCGCACGGATGAATGGCGTGACATGCAATAAACGGGCGGCGGTCTGCACCCATGCCGGCAATCGGCCGCCGCGTACCGCGTAACTCAGGTCCCTGAGCATGCCATAGGTTTGCGTTTGTGGGATAAGTGCGTGAACCGCGGTAATGGTCTTCTCCACGGACAGTCCTGCATGCGCACATTCCGCGGCAAACACGACCAGCAGACCCTGACCCAGCGATGCATTGAGCGAGTTGATGACATGGATCTTGCCCGGCGCATTGATCCTCTCTGCCGCCGAACGGGCCGCCTCATAGGCGCCACTCGCCGAGCCAGTCAGGTTGATGGACAGGACATCTTCGAAATGACTGGCAAGAAACTGGAACTGGCGGCGAAAATCGCCTGGTGCAGGCTGTGATGTTGTCGGGTGTATCGGATTTGAGGCCAGCTCTGCGAAAAACTCGTCGGCTGTGATACTGACCTTGTCGAGATAACCCCTGTCGCCGAACTGCAGGCGGCAAGGGACCATATGAATATCGAGGCGTTCGAGGTCCTCGTCGGCGATGTCGGCGGCCGTATCCGTGATCACGGCAAAGCGGCTCGCGGTGTCGTGGCTGCTGTGCGCTTGCAGGTGCATGTCGTCGGCCTTCTCTGCACTAACCGCACCGTATTCACGACCAATATTGAACACCTCTTCAGGATCGTTAACGTGAATGTGTATCTTTGCTTTGCGCTTGGTTCCGGCCAGCAACAGGGAATCGCCGACTTCGGACAGGGCTTCACGCATTTTGCGCCGGTCGATATCGGTGCCACTCACTATACATTCGGTGCAGTAACGAAATTCCGAATCTTCGCCGGACCCGGCCATGGCGACCTGTGATATCTCACCACGGAGCACCGTCAGATCGGGCTCATCCGCGATGCGGCCATCGACGATGTAGTCAGACATTCCGCGCAGCAGTTCGACGAACCCCTTGGCGCCCGCGTCGACAACTCCCGCCTTGCGGAGTACATCCAACTGCTCCGTTGTTTCGGCGAGGGCCGTGTTAGCGCGCTCGAGCGCCACCTCCATCATCGCTGGAAACTCGCCGTCCTGAGCACTCGTGATGTGTGCCTGGACAGCCTTGGACACCGCGGCGATCACTGTCAGAATGGTGCCTTCGCGCGGTTGCGACAGGGCGTCGTGCGCGTACTCGCTGCCTTTCGCAATGGCGGAACTGAACGTGTAGGGCGTGAAGCGTGTGAGCTCTCCCGCCGAGTCGCTGATGCCCTGGAAGAACTGCGCGATGATGGCGCCGGAGTTGCCTCGCGACCCGTCGAGCAGGGCGTCCGCGATTCTCGCGAGTAGTGTGCCCAGGTGCTCATCGCTCTGCTCTTGCAATACGGGCAGGGCCGATCCGAGCGATAAAGTCAGGTTGGTTCCCGTGTCGCCATCGGCCACCGGAAACACGTTGATGTGGTTCAGAAAATCCTGGGTGCCTATGACCCTGTGGATGCCCGATACGAGTGCGTCAGCCAGCGCTGCGCCGTCGAGGACCTTTGAGACAGGATCAGCCAAACGCGCCGCTACTCGCGCGGCAGCAAGAACGTCGATCCCTGATGTTCGAGAATGACACCGTCCGTAGTGATCTCGGCCACGACCGGACCTTCATCGAGCTGCGAATTCTCACGATGCTTTTTCATATTGATGAAAACGAAGCGTTCGGCCGGGTCTTCCGCGTAGACATGAATGTCGATGTGCAGCTCGGGCAAAGCCAGCGAGCCGTCGAGGCGCAGCTCGTCAATGGTCATCAATCGCGGGCGGCTTGGCGATACCGTCTGCGCTGATGCTTCAGCAGGAGCCACGTTCGCAGTCTGCAGGGGTGGTGGTTCTGCCGTTGTCGTGTCAGGCGCTGGCTGGTTCTGCCGCGCCTCCGCGACACGGTCCTCGAACGATGAGCTGGCCGGCTGGCTTTGCTCAACAGGCGTCTGTTCAATCGGTGCCGGCGTGTCAGGTACTTCTTCTTCGCGCAGCAAAATACCGAACAGAACGATCACGTTGACGAGCAGCAGCAATGCCAGGATCCACAGCCACTTGAACGATTGCGGTTCGCCGGAACTTGACGGGACGTTTGAAAACTCGGCGCCGGTTTGTTCCTGGCGTTCGGTTTCAGATTTTTTGAGAGCGTCCAGTATAAAAGACATGCGTTACTCCTGGGCGAGCCGCGGAATAATGAGCCGCGGTGTACTGTCAGGGTTTAAAAGGGTGTTGATGATGATCTGTGTCTGGTGTCCGGCGAGCCCGTCAACGTCCAGGCGGTTATCTCGCTGGAACAGGCGAACCTTGTCAGCCAGGTCCTCGTCAAATACCTCGGGTGTCTGCGGGTCGGTCTGGTAACGGACGTCGATCGCGGCAAGGCTCCGCCGCAACCAGGCCACGCCTGGACCGCTGGATCCCGGGCCCAGTGCTTCGGACGAGCCATTCGGTGGACGCCACAGCAGCAGGAATTCGCCGAACCACATGTCGGTGACCTCCTCGAGCGTGTGCGTTACTGCGACACCGCCGATGGAGAGTTCGACCATCGCGCCGTTGATCGCTGTCAATACGACGTCATGCACTGCACCCCGGCCATCAACGAGCGTCAAAATCGCCGGGCGGTCAAACTGCTTCAGGCCACTCCAGGAGCCACGTTGAAAAAGGCATTCATAGCCTGCCGCCGCGGCCTGCGTGCAGCCTCGCTGACCGCGCTGGAATTCAACGCCCCACAAGTCGAGCAACGTTTTCAGTGCTAATTCGGAGCGCGTGAGTTCGCTGGCCATCTGCAACTGGTCGTCGAGCGAAACCACAGGGTCACCTTCGGTTTCCACGTTGTCTGCTGTCTCTGCAACGGTAGCCACCGGCTCAGGAGCGGATGCGGGTATTGCCTCGGCAACCGGCGGGTCTATGCTGGCATCGATCTGGTTGCGGCGCTCATCGAGAGCCTGCAGGAAGCCGGCCACAATGACGACGGCGGCACCCATGCCTATGGCCGGAATCGCCCAGCGTGGCCATGTCGTTTTCTCTGTCTTGCCCGTGATCTCGATAGCGGCTCGCCGCACCATGCGGCGATTAACACGCCGGCTCTCCACGGTATAGGCACCAAGCAAGGCGCGGTCACAGATAACATTGATGAGTCTTGGCACACCCTGGGAAAGGCGAAACACTTCCCGCTTTGCGCCGGCATCGAACACCTCACCAAGCGCGCCGGCAACTTTAAGGCGGTGTTCAATGTACTGAGCTGTCTCATCGCGGGACAATGGTTCAAGGTGATAACGGCCTGTAATGCGCTGCGCGAGCTGCCGCAGATCATTTCTCGCCAGCAGGTCGCGCAATTCGGGTTGCCCGATTAACACGATTTGCAGCAGCTTTTGTTTCGCAGTTTCCAGGTTCGTCAGGAGGCGAACCTCCTCGAGAACATCGGGTGCGAGGTTCTGTGCCTCGTCGACGACCAATATGGTACGGCGGCCGTCGGAGTGCGCGTCGAGCAAGTGGTGATTCAGTGTGTCGATCAGCGCCTTGATGCTGCTGCGGTCCGCAGGCACTGCAATGCCAAGTTCCTCGCAGATCGAGATAAGGAATTCACGGGCGGAGATTTGCGGATTCAATACCACAGCAACGTCGGCATTGGCCGGCATACGATTCAGCAGCAGCGTGCGAACGAGCGTTGTTTTGCCCGTGCCGACCTCGCCGGTCAGTTGCATGAAGCCACCGCTCTCTGTGACGCCATAGACGAGATGCGCCAGGGCTTCGCCGTGGCGCTCGCTCATGAACAGATAACGCGGGTCGGGCGTTATCGAGAACGGCTTTTCATTGAGACCAAAAAAGCTGGTGTACATTATTTTTTGCCGTAGTCAGGCCCCTCAACATGACTGATTCTACATGACTCAGGGCCGCTCGAGAGTCCGCGCGCGGCTAACTGACAGGTTACCGAAGCGGTCGCGAATATCGTCCACAGCCTCATCCACGGCGTTTGTCGCCGATGACTCCTCGCAGGAAAACAGGTCTCTCTGCTCAGCCGGGGACAGCTTGCTGCCCCCCACACCAAGCAGGCGGATGCGTGCCCCGGGGTTTTCCTCGAGCCACGCGCGGAGCAAATCGCAGGCGATGTGGTAGATCTGGTCCGTATTGTTGACTGGTGGCCGCACGCTGCGTTGCCGCGTAAACGTCTGGAAGTCGTCCTGGCGGATCTTGACCTGGACCGTGCCAGCCTGCAATTCGGACTTGCGCAGCCGACCTGCCGTGGTTTCGGCCAGGCGCAGCAACTCACGCTCCATATCGCCACGGTCGTCGAGATCGGCGTCGTAGGTTTCTTCTGCGCTTACTGATTTTTCCTCGCGCTCGGCAACGACAGGGCGATCGTCAATGCCGGCGGCGCGCTCGCGGGTGCGCTGCGCAAACCGCCCGAATACCGATTCCAGGTCGCGATCCGGCGCGAGCCGCAAATCGGCGACCGTGAGAATGCTGAGCTGTTGCAGCCTGGCCAGCGTCTGCCGGCCGATGCCCGGGATGACCGATACTGGCAGTGGGTCGAGTTTTTCCCGCACATTGCCGGACGTGATAATGGCCAGGCCGTCCGGCTTGTCGAGATCAGACGCGATTTTGGCAACGAGTTTGTTTTCGGCCACACCAACCGAGGCTTTCAATCCGGTTTGCTCAATAATCAGGGACTTGATACGTGTCGCGATCTCGACGCCGCTACCGTGCAAATTACGGCTCGCGGTGACGTCGAGAAACGCCTCGTCGAGCGACAGTCCTTCCACCAGCGGTGTGAATTGCCGAAAGATCTGAAATATCTGCTTCGACTCGCTTTTGTAATGCGACATACGCGGCGCGACGCGTATGAGATGCGGACACCGGCGTAGCGCATCCGCCATCGACATCGCCGAGCGGACGCCGAATTCGCGCACCTCGTAACTGGCCGCTGCTACGACGCCCCGGTTGCTGCCGCCGCCGACCACGACGGGTTTGCCGCGTAGTTCAGGATTGTCACGCTGCTCGACCGATGCATAGAAAGCATCCATGTCGACGTGCAGGATCGTGCGCGCAGCTGAGATCATTTCAATTGCCGCGCTCGACAATGAAGCGGGCGAGCCAGCGCAGTGAATCGGCGTCGCCGCCGAAGTCGTCAAGTTGTTCGAGTGCGCTGCGCAACAGGCTGTCGCACCGCGAGCGGGCCTCGTCGATACCCACGAGCCCAGGGTAGGTCGCTTTGCCGAGGCGCTGATCTGCACCCGACTGTTTGCCGATGACCTCGGTCTCACCTTCGATATCCAGGATGTCATCCTTGATCTGGAATGCGACGCCGATCGTGCGGCCAAACGCATCAAGCGCAGATACACGGTCCCCGGACAGGTCTTCGGTAAGCATTGAGGCGGATACGACGGATGCGTGAATGAGCGCGCCGGTCTTGAGCGAATACATGTGCTCGATCTCTTCCGCGGTCAGCGTTTGACCCTCCGCGGCGAGATCCATTGATTGGCCTCCGGTCATGCCGATCGAACCACAGGCGTCGGCCACCAGCTTGACCAGCCGGGAGCGGGTTGTGGGTGCCACATCCCGGGCCCCGGCGAGGACGCTGAATGCCAGCGGTTGCAGGGCATCTGCGGCAAGAATAGCCGTGGCCTCGTCAAACTGGCGGTGTAACGTGGGTTTGCCGCGGCGGATGTCGTCATCGTCCATTGCTGGCAGATCATCGTGCACCAGGGAGAATGCGTGAATGAACTCTATCGCTACTGCCGGCGCATCGAGTAGCGCTTCGTTCAGGCCGAGACATTCACCGGTGGCATACACCAGTAGCGGTCTGACGCGCTTGCCACCGTTGAAAACGGCGTAGCGCATGGCGTCGTGCAGCCGTTTGGGCGGCTGTTTTGCCGGCGGCAGGGCCTTATCCAGGGCATCGGCTACGCGCGCTGTGTAGTGCGCGAGGCGGTTCTCGAAAGAAGCTGACAACGTGTTCTCCGCCACGATCAACAGGGTCATGTAGCGTACACGGAATTGCAGCCAGTCTGCAGCAAGCCTGGGCTATAATTCGCGTCCCTTTTCGCGCACTGAAAGAAACCCATGCGGGCAACTGCCAAAGCCCAGCCAAACATCGCGCTGATCAAGTACTGGGGTAAGCGCGACACACGTCGCAATCTCCCGGCTGTTGGCTCGATTTCGATAACGCTGGCCGATCTGTACACCACGATGAGCGTCGCGTTCGACAAGTCGCTCGGTGCCGATGTGCTCGTCGTCAATGGAGCCGATGACAGCTCGATGCTGCCGCGCGTATCGCGCTGTCTCGACAATGTCGTTGGCGCTGATCGGGCTCATGCACGGATTGAGAGCGAGAGTAATTTTCCGATAGCTGCCGGCCTCGCGTCATCGGCATCGGCCTTTGCCGCGCTGGTTGTCGCTGCCGATGCGGCTGTTGGGCGGGAAAACACCAGCGCACAGTTGGCCAGTCTCGCAGGCCAGGCATCCGGGTCCGCCGCACGTTCGTTATACGGCGGATTTGTTGAGCTTAAGAACGCCGGTGGCGACATAATCGTCAGCGAATTACGTGGACGAGATGATTGGCCGCTACGCGTGGTCGTGGCAGTCACGGCAACGGGTCCGAAACCGGTCGGCTCAACCGAGGCGATGGAGGCGAGTCGAAATAGCTCGCCGTTCTACGATCGCTGGATCGAGCAGCAGGATGCCGATCTCGATGAGGCCAGGGTGGCGATATCCGGCAAAGACTTCGCGCGGCTGGCCTCGGTTGCTGAACACAACTGTCTCAAGATGCACTCGGTCATGTGGGGCTCGCGGCCGCCGATGATTTACTGGAACAGCACGACGCTTGCATGCATGCAGACTATCCGCGAGTTGCAGTCAGCGGGCGTCGCCGTTTTCTTTACCATCGACGCGGGTCCGCAGGTCAAAGCGATATGCAAACCGGAAGACGAGGCCGCGGTTCAGCAGGCGCTTGCCGCGACGTCAGGTGTCGAGCAGGTTCTCGTCAGCGGGCTCGGGCAGGGCGCGGTGCAGATCAACGATGACTGATCAACAGATCCTGGCAACAGCGAGCGCGCCCGGCAAAGTTGTATTGTCCGGCGAGTACGCTGTCCTCGTCGGCGCCCCGGCTGTTTGCATGGCGATCAACCGGCGCGCACATGTCACGATTGCAGCGAGTGACAGTAAGCACCATGTTGTCAATCGCGTCGGAACAGATAATGAGCCCTGCCGATTCAAAAGCAGCGACGGTGTCATCGAATGGATTGATTCGTGTGACGATTTTGCCTTGCTCGAGGCCGTTTGGGAGACCGTCGGTTTCGAGCCGACGTCAACTGTGTCATTGCAGCTCGACACATTTGAATTTTCTGATGTCGCAACCGGCAACAAGACGGGTATCGGCTCGAGTGCCGCCTTGACCGTGGCGCTTGCGGCAGCCCTTGGTGAATTGAATTCGGGTTCACCAGGGGCCGTGACTTCCGCATTTGACGCGCATCAGAAATTTCAGGGCGGCCGCGGCAGCGGTGTTGATATTGCGACGAGTGTCGCCGGCGGATTGATCGAGTATGTTATGAGCGGACGCGAGACGCATCAGCTAAGTTGGCCCGAAGGTCTTGCCTATGCATTGATTTGGACCGGCGCGCCGGCCAGCACAACGCAAAAGCTTGATCGCCTGGCCCGCAGCAAGCCGCGCCCGTCGCGCGCGGCGCTCGTCTATTCGGCGCGGCGACTCGGCATAGCCTGGCGCAAGGGTCGAGCAGACAACATTCTCAATGAGTATCACGACTACATTAACG
>CALZHX010000128.1 GCA_945787435.1 uncultured Woeseiaceae bacterium | reverse complement strand
GAGGCCGAGGTTCTCTTCGCAATACGGGAAGAAATGGCCAGGACGCTGGTCGATATTGTGCATCGAAGGTTGATGATAGGACTTGATGCGGATCAGGGCAGGGCGAAGTATGAGCAAATTGCCTCTGTGGCCGCGGCAGAATTTGCCTGGGACGATGACGAACGAGATGCTGAGCTCGCTGCGCTGATCGCATACAGCGATTCATTGGGCGTGTAACGGAATTCCGCGAACAATTCACGACCCCGACCCGGTAAGTAACGGTAGTTGCCAAACGCAAAATCGGCGCGATCGGCAATATCGCGGTCCGTCACATTATTAAGACGCATGACCAGGCTGAAACGTGACGTGAAGCTGATGCCGGCACGCAGGTTTACGATCGAATGGCCCGGGTAACTGAAGCGATTCTCGGCGTCGAGGTAATACTTGCCAATCGATGTCCATTGTAGTCCGGCATTGATCTTGTCTGTCGGCTCGTAGTTCACCTCCAGGCTACCCAGCCAGCGAGGCGCGGTGTCGACATCACGCCCGGAATTGAAAGTCTCGCCGCGCGATGCAATAACATCGAAGTCATAGGTGTGATGCGCATGGCTCGCATCGATGGCGACGGACCAGTCGTCGGCCAGTTGCCAGTCGAGCGACACCTCTATGCCGCGATGCTTGCTGCGAGCTCCGGTGACGTTATAGCCGTCAGCGTCGCGGTACACGCTGTCGCGTTTCTTCATCGCGAAAAAGCCGATGTCGAGCGACAAGCGGTCGCGGATGCTGCGCACACCGAATTCGAGTGCATCGATGCGTTCGGAGTCGAGATCTGCAATCTCCTGGCCGCTTTGCAGGCGGTACAATTCTGTGGCCTGCGGCGCGCGAAAGCCGCGCGACAGGCTAGCGTACGTACTGCCGGAGTCGCTGAACTGATAGTTCAGGGATAATTTCGGAGCGACATTGCGAAAACTGTCGCTGCGATCAGCGGGGCGCGAATACAGGCAGCCACCGAATCCGCAGGCCGTACCATCATCACGCGTGTTTCCAGTCAGCATGCGGTTGTTGTAGTCGTAGGCAAGGTAATCGAGACGGAGGCCAGCGCCCAGTGTCAGCCGTTCGTCGACGGCCCAGTCCGTTTGCACATACGCGGCCACCCCCGCCGACGTCACGTCGTAGTCGTAGTGTTTTCCCTGCGGGCGGGTCTCCATGAGAAATGGGGACCCCGGGGTCGGTCCGTCCTGCGTCTGCACCAGAAACATGTCGGACCACTCGACATCCATGCCGACAATAGTGCGATGTCGGGCGTCACCGAACGTCGCTGTTGCCAGCATTCCGGCGCTGACATGACCATTTTCCTCGAGCGGTTGTCCCGGCAGGAAATGCTGCAGGAACTCCATGTCGGAGTGTCGCAGGAAAGGACGCAGATCGAAGTCAACGCTATTGCGCGTCGTGGTCCATATGCCATAGAGGCGTTGCGCAGACGCCTTGCGATACGCTTCGGGATTCGGGTTGCTGCGATTGACGGCAGGGTCCTTGTAGGCGTCCTTACCCAGAATGAAGCCCGCCGTCTGCTGGTCGAGATCGGTTGCGGTTAAACCGAGTGCAAACGCGCCATTCGCGAGTTCCCAGTCACGCTTTGCATGCAGTTTGCCCTGCTGGTAACCGGAGTCATCGCGGAATCCGCCATCATCGGCGTAGACCAGTGAGGCAAGCCAGGGCGACTCCGCACTGAACGGCAGGTCAGCCTTCGCGCGATAGAAATCATTGTCTCCAATCTCGAGCGAAACGCGTGGCGTGCGGTCGGGACCCGGCATTGGCATCAGGACATTGATGATGCCATGCAAGGCATTGGAGCCGTACAGGGCATTGCCGGGTCCACGTATGACCTCGACCGACCGCGCTTGCTCGGAATTGATCTCGAACAATGAATTGACGTTGCAAAATCCGGCGGGCCGAATCGGTATGCCGTCTTCGAGAAACAGGAACGCGCCGCAGGAACCAGCGCCGGTCAACACCGGTGAGCGGATTGCGGTCAGGTGTTCCTGCCCACTATTGCGGCTGAGCCACACCCCGGAGACCCTGGTCAGCAGCTCGTGCATGTGATGGTGCTGAATGGCCATCAGGGATTCGGAGCCGATGCGGTCGATGTTTCCGGCATGCTGCAGCCTGGGCTGCTCGCGTCGCTGGCTCGTGACCACGATCTCGATCATCGAGTCATCCGGGGAGCCCTGGGCTGCGGCCACAGGCACCAGAGCCAACAGCAACAATGCGCTCGCACAACCCTGTCGAAATCGTAATTGCATGCAATCTCCCGGCCAGCGCGCCATTATAATCGGGCGCGAGAACCTCGTCCTGACCAAATGAGCTACTGATGAAATCCAGTTTTCTGATCCGATATGCCCAGGCCATTGGTATGGCAATGCTGCTAGCGGCAACTGTCAATTCGTATGCGGACCGGCCCCGTATCGGCCTGGTGCTGGGTGGTGGTGGTGCCCGCGGCGCCGCACACATCGGCGTTCTCAAGGAACTTGAGAGACAAAGGGTGCCGATTGACGCGATCGCGGGTACCAGTATGGGCGCGATTATTGGTGGGCTTTACGCGTCCGGCAAGACACCCGCGGAACTCGAGGGGATCGTCACGACACTCGACTGGGCAGATGCAATGTCGGATACGCCGTCGCGCGAGCACCTGAGTTTCCGTCGTAAACTCGACGACGAGCGCTATCCGATTGCACTGGAGCTGGGCGTTGGTGACAAAGGACTGTTGCTGCCGATGGGCGTCGTCGAAGGTCAGCGGCTCGACCTCGTTCTTCGCGAACTCACGATTGATGTATCGCACATCCGTAATTACGACGAGCTGCCGATTCCATTCAGAGCGGTTGCGACGGACGTTGGGACGGGAATGCCGCATGTCATGGCTGGCGGCGACCTCGCCCGGTCGATTCGCGCCAGTATGTCAGTGCCTGCGATTTTCGCGCCCGCTGAGCTGGACGGAAAACTACTTGTCGATGGTGGCATTGCCGCCAACCTGCCCGTTGATGTCATGCGTGCAATGGACGTCGACATCATAATTGCGGTCGACGTGGAATTCCCTCTTTACCAGGTCGACGAACTGACGTCGGCAGTGAAGATCTCGGAACAGATGCTAACGATCCTGATGCGCAGGGACACGCTGCGCCAGATCGAGTTGTTGTCGGGTGACGATATCCTGATACGCCCCAAACTGGGCACGTTCGATTCCGGCAATTTCGCGGATACACCCGAGACTATTGGGCCGGGCGAAGAAGCGGTGCTTGCGGTTTCGCGTAAGTTGTCCGAAGTCGCCCTCGATGAAGTGCAGTTCGCACAGCATCTTGCACAACGTGGCGCGCCTGCGCCGATCGATTCGCAGCTGGCATTCGTGCGAGTTACTGACGACAGCAGTCATTCATCGGAAATGCTTGAATCGTATCTGAGTATCGCGGCCGGGGATCCAATCGACACGACTCTGCTGGCGAATGCAGCCGAGGATCTATACGGACTGAATATTCACGAGCAGGTCAGCTACAGGCTTGTCGAGGAAGGTGGGCAGACCGGTGTTGAATTCAATGCACGCAGCAAAAGCTACGGCCCGAATATCCTGAAGTTCGCGGTTTCTCTCGAGAATGACTTCGAAGGTTCGACCGCGTTCAATGTCGGCACGCGGTTGACAAGAACCGGCATCAACGCCCGCGGCGCGGAATGGCAGACAGATCTGCAACTCGGCACCGATCCGCTGCTGATCTCCGAGTTCTATCAGCCTCTGACTGAAGGTTCACGCCTTTTTGTGGCGCCCAGAATCGACCTGCGACAGCGGAATCTGAACGCATTTTCCGGCGAAGACGCCGTTGCGCGCTACCGAATCTCCGAGTCAGAACTCGGATTTGATCTTGGCACGCACATTGGATCAATCGGGGAGATTCGGGTCGGCGGCTATCGCGGCCGTGGCACGGCCAGGGTCAAAGTCGGTGACCCGGCTTTGTCGACGATTGATTTTGATACCGGTGGCGTATTGACGCGGCTGCGATTCGACACGCGCGATGATGCGCAATTTCCAAGGAGCGGAATACGTGCAGACCTCAGGTGGAATCTGTCCTTACCGGATATCGGCGCTGATGAGAGATTCGACACTGTCGAAGCTGAAGTAGAAGGAAGCTGGAGTCATGGCAAGAACAGCTGGCACGTTGGTGCCCTGTATGCCACGACGCTCGACTCAAAAAATGGCATTCAGGATCTGTTTACACTGGGTGGGTTCCTGCGCCTCTCGGGCCTGGAGCGTGGTGAGATCAGTGGGCCACATGCGGCGATGGCGCGTCTGATGTATTACCGCCAGGTCAGCGATTCTTCAGGCGGCCTGCTCGAAATACCGATTTACCTCGGTGCCTCGGCCGAAATCGGCAATACCTGGCAGACACTGTCGGATATCAGTTTTGATTCAGCACTGTTCAATGGCAGTCTGTTCTCAGGCTTTGACACGCTGATCGGGCCGGTGTACCTGGGAGCTGGGTTCGGAGAGGGTGGTCGTAGCAACTATTACCTGTTCTTCGGCGCGCCACCGCGCTGGTAGCCGCGACTTCGGGCCGCTGACAGCGGGTCTGGTCAGCGTACGATTTTTTCCAGTACTTGCGTCGGTGTATCGCTGTCACGGTAATAGCCGTGGCGCATCGCCATGTGTTCGTAGGCGGAATCCCGCTCCCCTTCGCTCGGGTACCAGTGCAGTTTTTCCCAGCTTTCGCCCAGGATTTTTCGCATTGTGTCGCCGGCCGGCAGGGTCACGCGAATCCCGTACGGTCGCTCGGTGCCGGCTAATGCCGGGTCGACGAGATTGTGCTGATGGCAGTAGCTCATGGCGCGGGAGTATAGCGATCACAGCCGGATTTCGCCAAACAGGTCCTTTTTGAGAAGCCGTGATTCAGCCATTGTGGGAGAATACACGAGCGCGGTTCACCTGGATCTTTGATGAGCGGTAATTCGGACGAACAGTCGCCTGGCACCGAGCGTGGCAGGCTGGATACTACGGGCGAGTTTTTCAGCGTCGGCTCACCGCTGCACGCCGTTCGTGCCGGCTACGTGCATCGTGGGGCGGACGACGTGTTATATGAGACCGTGGTCGCCGGTCGCTACGCGCACATCATCGCGCCGGATCGCAGCGGCAAGTCGAGCCTGGTCGCCGCAGCCGCAGCACGCCTCGAAAACAACGGTTTCAAGGTCGCCATTCTCGATCTCGAGCAGATCGGCGTTCGTGATGCCGGATCGGATGCGGGGCGCTGGTACTACAGCGTGGCCTATCGGCTCTTGCGGCAGCTACGAATTCGAGTCGACCTGCAGACCTGGTGGCAGGACAAATCGATCCTTAGCAATCGGCAACGGCTGGTCGAGTTCTATTCGGAAATCGTATTGCGCAATGTGCATGAACGCATTGTCGTCTTCATCGATGAAATCCAGTGCATCGGCGAGTTGCCATTTGCCGACCAGTTGCTGGCAAGCATTCGGGCAGCACACAATGCGCGCGCGACGGATCCGGAGTTCTCGCGTCTCACATTTGTATTGCTGGGTGAATGCGATCCACTGAACCTGATCGGCGAGCCCGAGCTGTCGCCATTCAATGTCACGCAGCCCGTGTTGCTGGCTGACTTCTCACGGCCTGATCTCGACCTGTTCGCGATGGAAATGAATTTGCCGCCGGAAAAGACGGCTGCCGCGCTGGATCGCGTCTACTTCTGGACCGGTGGGCAACCCTACCTGTCACAAAAACTCGCCCGCGCGATATCTCGCGACGTAATGGATGGTGACATTGCAGAGGATGTGGACCGCCTCGCGACCCAGCAACTGGCTGGCCGTGCAGCGCTGCACAGTGAGCCGCACATGAGTCACATTCACCGTGAGATCGTCAACGACAAGAAACGCGCTGAACCACTATTGAATCTGTACGGGCGCATCCGCAAGGGTCTGGAGGTTGCGGCTGATCTCGGTTCTCCGCTTCATCGACGGCTTATCGCGATTGGGCTGATTTTCATTGACGAGGAAGGCAACCTGGCCGTTCGCAATCGTCTCTACGGCGCGGTGTTTACGACTCGCTGGGCTAACGAGAATCTGCCAACGCACTGGCGCACGCCGGCGATCGCGGCCGCGGTGATACTCGCGATCGTGGCGATTCCGTTCGGGTACACCCAGCTATTGCCGAGGTCCTACGTCAATATTTTGACCTCCGACACCGTTGAGCTGCAGCTTGCCCAGGATGCCTACGTGAACATGCGTTCCTTTCCCGGGCATGTTGAAGCGGCGGACAACCTGTTCCGGAGCTTCCTTCAGAATCGTGCGACAGCGGCTGGCAGCAGCGAGGAAATAACGGCGGTCGCGGAGCTTGCAGACGCGCTGCCGGATGCGGGTCGATTGCCGGACGAACTACTTGCTGGTTATTGGGATGCACGCACGCGGGAGGCGCGACGTGAAGAGCGACGCGATGACGCACTGCTTGCGTCCCTGGAAGCGTTGGTTCTGTCCACGCCGCAGCGGCGCAGCAGTTCGGCGATGCTCGTTGCGGATGACTATCCATTATTGCTTGCCAGCCTCACCAACGAGGGTCGTGGCCACATCGTTTTCAATCCGGACAACTTGTTACTGACCGAAGTGCGGGCCGCCGAGGTCACGCAATGGTCTCTTGAATCGCAAGGGCTGCAACAAAGGGAGAACTGGGCGATAACGGCGCTTGAAGTATCACCGCTGGTGCGACGCGTCATCGTGGACCGCGAGGGTACAGTGTCGCGGATAGGTCTGACAATCAATATCAGTCATGCGCGCGCAACAGATTTGCGCGTCAAGCTCATAGCGCCTTCGGGGCGAGCGGTTGAAGTTGATCTCGGTGTCGAGCGCGCATCCGCAAATGAAGATCTGCGTGTTTCGGCGACCCAGCTGCGTGAACTCATCGGCGAACCGCTGAATGGCACATGGAGCCTGAGCGTTCGAGATGAAGAACTCGGTGTGGCCGGTCGGCTCGTCGGCTGGAACCTCAACCTGAATTCGCAGGGTCTCGTTGAGGACTTTCAGCGTGGCCTGAATATTTCTGACCCAGCTGAACGCGAAACCGACAATGTATGGTTCAGCGCGGACGGACGTTTTGCCGTCGCCCGTGCGCTGCAAAGCGACAGCGCACGCGTGTGGGATCTTGCGTTCGCAAAACCGGTTCGTGCGGTCGCCGTCAACGAACTCGAAAAACTGATTGGGCTCAGTACTGGTGCGAGGCTACTCGTCACGGCAACACAGGACGCAATTCACCTCTGGGATACGACGACCGGACGCCGCAACGCGACACTGGAAGTCGGCGCTGCGAGCGCGACGTCGGTACTGACTGACGATGGCGCCCACCTGTTCGTGCAGAGGTATAACGACAGTGACACAGCATTGGAGCTGTGGTCATTGGAAAGCGCGTCGGTCGTGGCAAAACTGGATATCGCCGGCACGCCGGCACTCGTGTCCCTGGACCCGAACGGGCAACGAATCGCTGTCGCTGATTACGATCGCGCTGTTCGCGTATGGGATTTTCGCGATGAGTCGTTGATCGTACAGATCGACTTGTCGGCGCAGCCGAGCGAAATCAGCCTCGCGGCAGGAGGGGGCTTGCTCGGAGCTGTATTTGGCAGCGAAGGTGTTTCCCTGTGGCGCATTGACCGGCCTGCAGACCCTCTGCTTGAGGAATATGCGACAGGGCGCTGGCAGCTGCAATTTTCGCCATCCGGTACGCGGGTGCTTGTTGGCAGGCCCGGGCGCGGGTTCCAGGTTTACGAAACCGAGCATGGGCGATTACTTGGGCCGCCCCTGGGATCAGGAGCTACGCAGGACAGGGCCAGCTTGCTGGCCTTCAGCGCAGACGAGCAGATCGTGGTAACCGGAGGGGCGTCTGCCATAGCTCGATTCTGGCGCGCGCCGACGCCGCCGGCGCTCAACGAAACCGAAGACAGCAGTCTGTCACAGACAATCTGGGCGCCGTCCGGCGACGCGGTTGCTGTCGCGACGCCCGATGCCACAAATATCGTTATTGGCGACCAGAAAGGCAATGTGCATGTGCTGCCCGCGGACGCGGGTCGGGAAGGGCTGGTGAGTCGT
>CALZHX010000127.1 GCA_945787435.1 uncultured Woeseiaceae bacterium | reverse complement strand
TCGGGTCACGAAAATGCTGCCATGCAGAAGCTCATCATGGCGATTAAGGCCGACGTTGAGGGTGGTAGCTCGCTGACTGAAGCTCTTTCCAAACACCCGTTGTATTTTGACGACCTGTTCCTGAATCTCGTTGAGGCCGGTGAGCAGGCCGGTGCTCTGGAAACATTGCTGGACAAGATTGCCACGTACAAGGAAAAGACCGAGGCTCTGAAGAAGAAAATCAAGAAGGCGCTGACTTATCCGGCTGCCGTTCTTGTCGTCGCGTTCGTCGTTACTGCAATTCTGCTGATTTTCGTTATTCCGGCATTTGAAGACCTCTTTAAGGGCTTTGGCGCCGACTTGCCGACCTTCACGCGGATGGTCATCGACCTGTCGGTCTTTGTTCGTGAGAAAGGCTGGTACCTCGCGATTATGATGGGCGCCGGCGTCGGTGCATTCTTCTACTTCAAGAAACGCTCGCGGGCAATGCGTCATTGGCTCGACCGCATGTCACTCAAGGTTCCCATCATTGGTGGGATCCTGCAGAAGGCCGCCATTGCGCGCTATGCACGTACGCTGTCGACGATGTTTGCAGCCGGTGTACCGCTTGTCGAAGCACTCGAGTCGGTTGCTGGCGCCACGGGCAACATCGTCTACGAAGTTGGTGTGCTGGAAATGCGTGACGAAGTTGCGACCGGTCAGCGCCTGCAGCAGGCCATGGAAAATACGGACCTGTTTCCGAACATGGTGATCCAGATGATCGCGGTTGGTGAAGAATCCGGTTCTCTCGATGACATGTCGTCCAAGGTTGCAGACTTCTACGAAGAAGACGTCGACAATGCCGTAGACAACCTCTCGAGCCTGCTCGAGCCGATGATCATGGCAATTCTCGGTGTGTTGGTTGGTGGCCTCGTAGTCGCCATGTACCTGCCGATCTTCAAGATGGGTTCTGTTATTTAGAGAACCGGCAACACGTTTGCATTAAAACGGCGTTCTGAGGAAACTCCTGACGCCGTTTTCATTTGCGGGTGTGTCCGGACGGAGAAATTGAGTGGTTGAAATGTTCACCGAGGCGCCTTTGATTTTCGTCGCAGTCGCGTTTGCCTTTGCCTTGATGATCGGCAGCTTCCTGAATGTCGTCATTCATCGCCTGCCGATTATGATGCAGCGCGAATGGCGTGATCAGTGTGACGAACTAAGAGACGCGTTGCCGGCGGACCTTCCAAAGGGCAAGTTCAACCTCGTCGTCCCACGCTCTCGCTGCCCTGCCTGTGGCAAGACCATTAAGGCCTGGCAAAACATCCCGGTGTTGAGCTACCTGTTGCTCGAAGCCCGATGCGGCAACTGCAATGAGTCGATCTCCGTTCGTTATCCGCTGGTCGAAATGTTAACCGCCGCGCTGGCTGCGCTGTGTGCCTGGCATTTCGGCTTTGGTTGGGAGGCCCTGATGGCCATCGGGCTCACCTGTGCCCTGGTCGCCATTAGCCTGATCGACGTGGACCACCAGATTATTCCGGATTCGATTGTCCTGCCCCTGATGTGGGTCGGGCTCATCATGAGCCTGTTTCATCCGCTGGCTGGTGCCGAGACGCTGTTCGTGTCCCCAAGGGACGCCATTATTGGCGCACTCGCTGGCTACCTGAGCCTCTGGAGTGTCTACCAGTTGTTCAAACTGGTCACAGGTAAGGAAGGTATGGGGTACGGCGATTTCAAGCTTCTCGCGGCGCTCGGTGCCTGGCTGGGGTGGCAGACGCTGCACATCATTATCCTGATGTCAGCGGTCGTCGGCGCCGTGGTCGGCATCGCAATGATCCTGTTGCGCGGCCGTGATCGCCAGTTGCCGATTCCGTTTGGCCCGTATCTTGCGGCCGCAGGCTGGATCACCATGCTCTACGGTGAGTCCATCTCGAAGGCCTATGCGGACAAGTTTCTGTAGGTGTCTGCACCCCTGCGCATTGGCCTGACAGGCGGTATCGCGAGTGGCAAATCCACCGTCGCGGACATGTTTGCCGAGCTCGGCGCGACGATCATCGATACCGATGTCATCGCGCGTGAGGTCGTAGCGCCAGGTCGGCCCGCACTCGACGAAATTGCCGCGACGTTCGGCGACTCGTTTATTGACGACGATGGATCCCTGGATCGCGGTGCCCTGCGCAAGCTCGTGTTTGCCGACGATCAGGCACGGCAACGGCTCGAGGCCATAGTGCACCCGCGCATTCAGGACGAAACCTACCGCCTTACTGATCAAGCGAAGGGTCACTATCAGATCATTGTCGTACCGCTCTTGGTCCATTCCAGCCTGATGGACAGCGTAGATCGTGTGTTGGCCGTCGATTGCGACGAAGAGACGCAGATTCGCCGTCTCACGGCCCGTGACGCCGAATCTGAGGAACAGGCACGCCGCATGCTCGCTGCCCAATCTAGCCGTGAGGAGCGTCTGGCGATCGCTGACGACGTCATTCGGAACGACGGCAGCCTGGCAAGCACGCGCGACCAGGTCGCCGCCCTTCATGAAATCTACCGATCCCTGACGTAAACTACGTCGATGGCGAAGCCCGCAAGCAATGTTGCCCCAAAGGCGGCCCAGGCTCACTATGAACAGCCTGTTTCCGAGCGTATGCGCACTTTCATGCGGCTCGAGTTCCTCTATCGGCAGATGCTCTATAATAGTGAGCTGGAGACTAACTGGGCAGCACGCGCCACAATCGATGGCTTGCTCGAAATCCTGGCCATCCTGTCGCGCGGTGATGTGCGCAGTGAGGTTCACAAGGAACTCGATCACCAGCTGGACGTATTACAGCGCTACCAGAGCCAGCCAGGCGTCGATTCGGGTCGGCTCGATGCGCTTGTTCGCAACCTGATCGACAGTCGTGCCGAGGTTGAAGCGATCGGCACGTCATTCCTGCAACCGCTCAAAGAATCCGATTTCCTTAATGCAATCAAGAATCGCAGCGCTATTCCGGGCGGTACCTGCGAGTTCGACCTGCCCGAATACAGCCATTGGTTGCGTCAGCCGCACGACCGGCGGCAGGAAGACCTTTCAATCTGGATTGGCGCTATTCGCCCACTGAGCGACGCCGTTCTCGAGGCGCTCTGGCTGATCCGCGAGAGTGCACAACCGGTCGACAAGCTTGCCATCAATGGCATGTACCAGCACAGCATGCAAAAAGACTCGCATTGCCGCCTGTTGCGTATCAATCTGCCTGACAACAGCACGCTGTATCCGGAGATTAGCGGCAGTCAACACCGTTTTACGGTGCGTTTCCTGGAATGGTCAACTGTGGCTAGCCGGGCCGTTCAGACCGGGCACGACGTACCGTTTCAGCTCAGCATCTGCTGAAGGGCGTCCACGACCGGCGCGTCAGCCGGCAACAACACGTCGGCATCCAGCTCAGACACGTTCAGCCAGCGGACACCCTGCCCTTCGAGTCCTGCGGGCTCGCCCTGCCACCCGGTCACCAGGAAGAACTCGAGGTCCACTGTGCGGTCCGGGTATTCGTGGTGCAGCTCAATGAACGGCTGCGCTGCCGTAACGGTGACGCCGAGCTCCTCCGCGAGCTCCCGATGCAGCGCGTCCGCCGCCGACTCCCCGGCACCGATCTTGCCACCCGGAAATTCCCACAGGCCATTGAAGGGGCCATCGCACAGGCGTTCGGATATGAGCACACGCCCCGCATTATCGCGCAGAATCCCGGCCGCGACGTGAAAGTAGGTCACGAGGGGCGCTTTTCTAGCTCAGCTTGCCGTGGCATTGCTTGAATTTCTTGCCGGACCCGCACGGGCACGGCTCGTTGCGACCGACTTTGCGTGTTTCGCGCTTGAATGGCTCCGGTGGCGGGGCCGCCGGTGCGGCGCCTGCCCGTGGCTGGCCGCCTGGCGGAGCATCACCCAATGCAGATGCCTGGGCATGCTGGAACCGCAACGCTTCTGCCGCACGACGCCGCTCCTCGGTATCGTCGAGGTCTTGCTCGCCCTGGATACGGATACGCGTCAGGATGCTGATCGTATCGTGCTTCACCTGCTCGAGCATCGCGCCAAACATTTCGAAGGCCTCGCGCTTGTATTCCTGCTTTGGATTTTTCTGCGCGTAGGAGCGCAGCCCGATGCCCTGGCGCAAATGATCCATCGCCGCGAGGTGTTCTTTCCAGTGCTGGTCGAGCTGTCGCAACATGACCTGTTTTTCGACATTGCGCATCAGGTCGCTACCAATTGAGGCCGCCCGGGCACGATAAACCTCGTCGCTCTCTTTGATACAGCGTTCGAGTATGCCGTCCTCATTCAGGGTTTTTTCCTGGCGAATCCACTGGTCAATGTCGAGCCGCAAGCCGAAGTCTGACTCGAGGGCGTGGCTTAGCCCTTCGGTATCCCATTGTTCTTCCAGGCTACCCGGCGGAATGTACGTTTGTACCGCGTTCTCGACGACCTCTTCGCGAATGGCCGCCACCGATTCCTCGATCTCGTCGGCTTCCATTAGTTCGGAGCGCTGATGGTAGACAACTTTGCGCTGGTCGTTGGCGACGTCGTCATATTCGAGCAGGTTCTTGCGAATGTCGAAGTTATGCGCTTCAACCTTGCGCTGCGCACGCTCGATCTGGCGTGACAACAAACGGCTCTCGATCGCCTCACCCTCGCGCATGCCGGCACGTGACAACAGTGCCTTGGTGCGGTCCGGATCGCCGAAAATGCGCATCAACGTGTCTTCCATTGAGAGATAGAATCTTGAAGACCCGGGGTCGCCCTGACGTCCGCTACGACCTCTAAGTTGGTTGTCGATACGACGCGACTCATGCCGCTCGGTACCGACAATATGCAGGCCGCCGGACTCGATGACCGCCGTATGGCGCGCCTGCCAGTCCTCACGAACTGCCTCTTCGTCAATGTCTTCGCCTGCGGCAACCAGCTCGGCGTCGAGATTGCCGCCGAGCACGATATCAGTACCGCGGCCGGCCATATTCGTCGCGATCGTAATCGCACCGGGGCGGCCCGCCTGCTGCACGACAATGGCTTCGCGCTCATGCTGCTTCGCATTGAGCACTTCGTGATCGATTTTCTGCTTCTGCAGGAAGGACGACAGCAATTCCGAGGTTTCGATCGAGGTCGTACCGACCAGCACGGGCTGGCCGCGCTCACGGCAATCGACAATGTCCTCGACGATTGCGTGGAATTTGTCCTTCTCCGTAAGGTAGACGAGGTCGGCATGGTCCTTGCGAACCATGTCCCGATGCGTCGGTATGACAACGACTTCGAGGCCGTAAATTTGCTGGAACTCGAACGCCTCGGTATCAGCCGTACCCGTCATGCCTGACAGATTGCTGTAGAGGCGGAAGAAGTTCTGGAAAGTGATCGAAGCAACCGTCTGGTTTTCCTGCTTGATCGAAACGCCTTCCTTGGCCTCGATGGCCTGATGCAGGCCGTCGGACCAGCGTCGACCCGGCATGGTGCGGCCAGTGAACTCATCGACAATGATGACTTCGCCGTCCTTGACGATGTACTCGACGTCCTTCTGGAACACCGCGTGCGCCCGCAACGCCGCATTGAGATGATGCAGCAGGCGGATGTTGCCGGCGTCGTACAGGCTTTCACCTTCCTGCAACAGGCCGGCACGCGTCATCAGCGACTCGACCTTCTGGTGGCCGTCCTCCGTCACATAAGCCTGTTTGGCCTTTTCGTCGATCGTGAAGTCGCCGCGTTTCACCAGTTTGCAAGCGACG
>CALZHX010000126.1 GCA_945787435.1 uncultured Woeseiaceae bacterium | reverse complement strand
TCACCATGGCGATCGCCACGCGTGGCTCGCCTTGCTGCGCGCTCCGTGGGCTGGTCTCGACTGGTGCGATTTGCATTCCCTCGTTGTGGGCAATGCCAAGGCAACAGTATGGGAGCTGATGGCGGACGCGGATGCATTGGCGAGACTGTCAGACTTTGGGCGCGATGCTGTTCAGCACGTGCGTGACACACTCGCGCCGAGCATATCGTCGTACAGAGCCGAATCGCTGCGCGATCGCGTTGAACGCGCGTGGCTTGCTCTGGGCGGTCCTGCAATTCTGGAAGACGACCATGCGGTCGACAACGTTTATCATTTTCTCGACGTGGTCGAAAATCTCGAGGTTGCCGGCGACTTGCCGGATGTGGCTGAGCTTGAGGCTGCGCTCGACGCCGAGCATGTCTCCAGCAACGTTAACGCGCCGCTTCAGGTCATGACAATGCACCGCGCGAAGGGACTGCAATTCGACCATGTGATGCTTTTCGGACTTGGTCGGATTCCACGCCCGCGCGATTCGGGCGTGTTGAGCTGGTTCGATAGTCCCGATGAGCATGGCAGAACTCGGAAGGTCATTTCTCCTGTCGGGCCGCGCGCTGAACTCGAAAAAGACCCGATGCATAGCTATATCGGCAAGGTCGAAAGTCAGAAAGACCGCAATGAGCTCGGTCGCCTCCTTTACGTGGCCTGCACTCGTGCACGCAAGTCCCTGCATCTAACAGGCAATGCACGCCTGCTAAAGTCGGGCATGCGTCCGGACCGGCGCAGCTTGCTGCACCTGCTGTGGCCAATCGTCGGACAAGAGTACGAGCAAAGCTTCGACGCGGAGTTACATATCGAGAACGGTGCGCAATCTGGCGAGTGGTTGCTACCGACTTTGAGACGCTTCGAGAATGGTTGGTCGGCGCCTGACGCACCCAGACTTCCTGTGGAGGATCTGGCCATGAACGATAGTGGAACTGCCGTAGAGTTCTACTGGGTTGGTTCGGGGGCGCGAATTGCAGGCACACTTGTACATCGCTGGGCGCAGCTTGCCGCGGATGGTCGTGTATCGCTACAAGACATATCAGTCGACACGATTCGCGACCCAGGAACGCGATGGTTGCGTGAGATGGGGGTCGCAGGGGAGACAGGTGAAGCAATTCTGCAACGGGCAATAGCCGCGCTGCATCGCATGGCGGACGATGAAAAAGGGCGGTGGTTGATTGATGGCGATGGTCACGCCGAGCTTGCACTTAGTGGGGTAGTGAACGGACAACTGGAGTCAGTGATTCTCGACCGTGTTCGTATCGACGATGACGGCATTCACTGGATCGTTGACTACAAAACGAGTTCCCATGAAGGTGGTGATCTGAAGGGTTTTCTCAGCGCGGAAACGGACCGTTATCGACCGCAATTGGCGAAGTATGCCGAGATCTACCGCAACTATTCGAACGTGGATGTGCGTTGTGCGCTGTACTTCCCGTTGTTGCAGGAGTTCGTCGAGATCAACCTGTAACGCTTACAACTGACCTTCGAGGCGCAGTTCATGCTGGCCACGATCGTTCGGTGTACCGAGAAACCGCATTTGCTCGCGAAGGTTTTCTGGAGTGGTGCTCTTTGGCGCAACCTGCGCAAGAAACTGGTACGTGCGATCTGACGACAGCGACAAACTACCGGCCAGTTGGACAACTGCGTCGGTATCCTCGACGCTCGCCATGATGCCCGATTCCTGTGTAAAGAATTCGGCGCGGAAACTGCCGACAGATGAGCGGTGAATCAAAGGCGCAAGCAGGTTGACGATGTCAAGGGTGCCGTCTGCAACGAGGGGAACGCCATTCTCGAACACGAGTCGTTCAAATTTCAGATTGGCCGTACCGCCGAGTCCCGGCATACCGATTATGGACTGCAAGGACTGCAACGACAGAGATGCGGTGAGATTACGGACTGATGCTGAACCGCCAATCCCGATCGCGACATCGCCATTGACGAAGCCGGGAACGGCGTCGGCCTCGATGATGTACGCAAGCTCTCCTGTGAACAGATGCCAGGGTTGCATTCGCCAGTTGAGATTTCGAACATAGATACCGCCGATCTCACCTTCGCGCGCATTTCCGCGCCAGATCGAGCCCTGTATCCCGGAAATGGCGACACTCGATGGCGTAAACCAGTGATGGGCCACCCGTGCCGGAAAGACGATGATCAAACCGAGCAGCAGGGTGATCACGCCAATGATCACGAATCGGGACCGGGTTAGCATCAAGGCGCGCGTTCCAGCGTCAAAGTGGCGTTAATCCGCCCTGGACCCGCCTGAGTGGATATCGACAGACTACCGGACGCTACCTGCATCGCATATTGGGAACTCAGGTCATTAAGCCAGAGCACCAGGTCGTCAAAGGCGACATTCTCAAACTCAACGCGAATGCCATTACTCGTTGTCGGCTGGCTGCGCCGCAGGGAACGATCCAGTCCCCGTACGCGCAATGTCTGGTCTACGATGACAACCGGGGTCTGGTTGCCGCTTGCGACCGGACGGCTGCCGCTGGTTGTCGTTGTTTGTGCACCCCTGAGCGGCCGCAACTCGGCAAGCGACCGTTCCCAGTCCGTCACGCTCGACTGCAGCGACCGGTGACCTTTATCCAGTGGTGTCCATACAAAGGCATAAAGTAGCGCGAGGACCACGGCTACGGCGCCGCCAAGAACGAACAGACGTTCCCGTGATTCGAGAGAGTCCAGCCAGTCCATCATGCGCCTGCCTCGCGGATCTGGATACGACTGCTCACTTTGTCGCCGACCTGGTCCGTGGACTGGATTGACGCAGTGAAGCGGCCGGAACTACTGACGATCTTCTGAATGCTGTCGAGCGTCGCTACGTCTGGTGCGGTCAGACGAACGTCGATGACACCTGCGCGGTAGCTGATGGCTTCGATGTCCGCAGAGGCATTCTGCTGCATCGCAATGCCCAGTTGTTGCAGGGATGGCAGGAACACCTGCGCGGCGACCGGACCACCGGCGCCGCGTCGCACAGAATTGACGGTCGCAACCGGGTCAAGCACGTCGCGATTATCCTGTGGCCGGATTTCACGATAGATCTCAGAAAACTGCGCTTTCAGCGCAGCTTCTTCCTGGCTAAGCCGGTAGTAGTCAACACCTTTGCCCATGATGCCGACGACACCCAGTGCGAGCAATAACATTGCGGCGAATTGCCATGGTCGGAATAACGCGCCAACTTCGGTCTTGGCCCCGTATCGGCCCTGCAGCAGGTTGATTCCACGTCCCGTAGCCACTGTTACGGCCAGGCGCGGCAACAAGCCATCAGGGAGTAGATTGATATCGACGCTCGCCAGCTCATGGCGCAAGGCATTCCAGTCATGACTGAAGTGCTGTTCTACCGCCGGTTCGCAATATACGAGCAGGTGACCCGACGCGTCAGCGAGGTCTTTATCGTCTGCAGAATCATTCAGTGCGCCCGCAACAGCGAGGGCGTCACTGGGCTTGACGCCCTGCAACACGACCTCATGGTCCGCGCCGTCGTTAAACATCATCAGGTCTTCGGTGGCGAGCAAACTCAGCGTGCCGGGAATGCGCGCAAGACCGTGGTTTTCCGCGACGATTCTCGACGGTGAAATTCCGGCCTCTTCAAGTTGATCGAGCCAGGTCCGCATGTGTTCATGCGCGACGATTGCGACCGGCAACATGCCGTTGTCGCGACGAGCGCCTGCCGCAAAATGCAGGTTCTCTACATCGTCGGCCAGTTGTTCTTCAAGAGCGAAGGGCAATGCCGAGAGCAGTCTCGGGCCTCGCTTAACCGGGATGTCAGTAGTGGCAGTCAGTACCCGGGTAGCGGGCACCAGCACGATAACGCTGCGATCGCCTATGTCTCTTGCGGCTTCTGCGAGCGGACCGGTAACCGGAGCGCTCAGGCGCGTGCCGCTGCTATCCACAGCGATCCAGTTGGCCGCAGCATCGCGCACGGCAGGTAGACGAATGACGAGAAACTCGGCCATAACTCAGGTTGTTCCCAGGCTGCGCAAGATCGGTGTTGCGTCACCCTGGGGGCTACGCTCCAGCAAGCTGAAATAGGTGATACGCACGGTATCAACCCGGACGATCACCTTCAATCGGAAAAAGTCACTGGTTTCCGCTAACTGCTGCAATACCTCGGGGGTTACGAGCGACGAGAAGGTATTTTTGACGTCAGCGAAGCCCACATCCTGGCGCTCCGACAGGAGGCGCTCCACGTCGGCCGTTGTGAGGTTCTCATCCAGCGATTGCAACACCGGGCCTGTCGCCGTATTTACGTTGATCGCCTGTCGACCGGGCAGTGCCGTGATGTGTGGCAATAGCGTATCGAGGATTGCCTTGTCCATTCCCTCGAGCGCGGCCAGCTCACTCGTACTGGAGATTGTCTGGTTGGCCGCGCGATAGGGCGGCACATTACCGGTGTAGAGCGAATCCTCCGCGCCATCGGGAAAGCCAACTTCCTGGTCCGCATCGATCCAGTCCGCGGCGATCCCGGCCAGGCGCGCATCCAGCCCCAGCGCAAGCAGCAAGCGCTGGAACTGCTCGAGTGAGGGTTGATCCACTTTGCCCGTGGCGTCAACCAGATTGTTGATATTGAATCGGCCCTGCAGGTCCTCAATGTCGCCGTAAATCTCACCCTGGATGCTATCGCCCGGGCCACCCAATGGGAGTATCGGCAATTCGCTCGCCCAGATTTCGCCAAGATGGTCAGTCGTGCTGTCCTGCGCATCCTGACGCAAGATCGTAAGCACCCAGCTTTCCGCACCCAGCGCCGCCTGAATCGCTTCTTCACGGTACATCGACACGTACGTGCGCCGCAGGTCGAGCGAGTTATCCCACTCGAGGCTGAAGATCAACGTGGTGATCAGCGCCATGATCAGCATCGCTGTAATCAATGCGACACCGCGCTGACTTCTCATGGCGCGATCTCCAGGAGGCGAGTGATTTCGCCCTGGTCAGGCAACGTCAGGACAATCTCGACAGCCCTGGGGCGGTTGCGCATGCCGGTGCCACCTTGCTGGTTCTGCGGTGGCCAGACTTCAGACAGCTCTCCCGATGCAGAGTAGAAACGAAAGTAGAGGCTCTCGACGTCATCGAGCAGAACCGTGATAACAGGCTCGTTTGCATAAGTGCGGTCGAGAACACCCCAGTGATATCTAAGAAGCTCATCGTCCTCAATTCGGTACGCGACTCGTTGCAGCGTCCCGCGAGGCAGCCCAACCGGATTTCCCCAACCACCGTGCGTCAACTCGAGAGCAAACTCTGAACCCAGCGAACTGCGCAGCGCCGCAACATAGGTGTCCCCGAGCTCCGAGCGAATAGGGCGCGGTGCTGACTGCAACAGGTCGCTGCTCAGGTAGCGAATTGTCCTTTGTACCGACTGCAAGCGCTCCATGCGGTCGGTCAGATAGTCGGCATTAGACAGCGTTGAGCCAAGAGCGGAATAGGCGAGCATCGACATAACGCCGAATACAGCCAGGGCAACGAGCACTTCGATAAGAGTGAAGCCGGAGGGTTCACGCCGGATCATTCGCGTGCCCCTGAGCCTTCCGACCCTCGATTCCAGGCCCTGTTACTTTGCCCGGGGATCACGGGCTCGCCGATGAACCCGGTTACCTTGCGGATGACAGCGCTATCGTCCGCGTACGATATTTCCACATCGACGCGGAACAGGTTATCGATGCCACTTTCGGATGTTACCGCTCGCCAACGCCAGGTCGTGTTCGCATAGTCAACTTCACCGCTGGTCGCAGTCACCTCCGGAATGACATTTGCCAAGCGCAACTCGGCAATTTTGTTCTGCGCTATCCAGCTGGCGAACGTGCGTTCCCGCATCGAATTCGACGTGTCGATCATACGACTCATCTTGGCGGCTACAGCGGTGAGCGACAGCGCGATGATGGCGAGCGCCACCATGACCTCGACAAGCGTGAATGCCTTGCAGTTTTTGCGCCCACTAATCATTTGTCTTCCGGGTCCTGGAACTTGATATCACCCAGCAAATTGCTTTCGAGAACGATCAGCTGGTCGAGATCCTGGCGCTGGAGCCGCAACTCAAAGGGTGTCATGTCGCCGCTCGAGAACACCAGGATGTGTGGCGCGTATTGCTCTGCAACGCTTACAGTTTTGGTTTCGTCAGGTGGTTCGGTCTTGGCCGGTTCCGTTTCAAGCAGAACGCGCTGGCCTTCGACCCACAATTCAAATTCCATCTCTTCGGGTAGTTGCCGCATGCGCAAGGTATCGTCGCCGATCAACTCGGCCCAGGTATTGACGAGAGGGTCAAACTCAACGAAACGAAACCCGCCGGTCATGAACTCGATGCCGAATTCGCGACCCTGCATGACCGCCTCATCCTGTGCTACCTGGACGAGCGCAATGACGCGCCGTCCTTCCTCGCGCAAATCACGATCATCACCGAGCACGCCGAGCGACATCACGGCGATCGACATGATGACGGCGACAATCGAGACAACAACGAGAATCTCGATCAGCGTAAAGGCCCTGCTAAGGCGATGAAGTTTCATCGATACGGGTCGATGCGCCGCTGCGTTCGGCGCTAGGACAGGTCCCAGTTACCGATGTCGGCGTCGACACCCTCACCGCCGGGTCGATTGTCGCGCCCAAGCGTATAGACGTCGATCTCGCCCTGGTTACCAGGATTCAGATAGAGATAGGGATTGCCCCATGGATCGTTCGGCAGTTTTGGCAGGTATCCGCCCGTTTTCCAATTCTTGATGTTCGGGTCGGCCGGCTTGGTCACAAGAGCCTCAAGACCCTGTTCGCTGCTGGGATAGGTAAAATTGTCGAGGCGATAGAACTTGAGTGCGTTCTCGATATTGGCGATCTCGGCCTTGGCCTTGGTGATCTGGGCATCGTCGACACGGCCGATGACGTTCGGCGCCACGATGGCTGCCAGAATTCCGATAATTATCACGACAACCATGATTTCGATCAGCGTGAAACCACGCTGCCGACGAACAAGCGACCGAGACCCTGAAAATTGACTCACAGCATTAGCTCCACGGCGCAAAGGCGCCGAAATTGACTCAGTAAACGATTAAACGTCAGTATATCAAACATGGGGTTACGGAAAGTCTACTCAAGTGTCCAAAAACACCTGGAGTTCGCTGCCTGGGTGCTGCCAATTGCGGTGCTCAGCTGCGCCATAATTATCGCCATTCTGGGTGACGCAGGCCGCATCTGGCTCAGTTATGATCGCCCGGAGATAGCGGCAGGCGAACTCTGGCGTCTTCTGAGCGGCCATTTCGTGCATCTCGGCATTTCCCACCTGATCTGGGATGCGGCGGGATTCCTGTTGATCTGGTACCTGGTAGGCCAGTCCTTCGACCGCACCCAGTGGATCTTCGTCTTGCTGGTGACTATTGTCGGCATCGATCTCGGCTTCTGGTTTCTCGAACCGAACCTGAGCTGGTACGTAGGGCTATCTGGTCTCGTGCATGGCTTTTTGACTGCAGGTGTTGTGGGAAGCCTCAAATCCGGACGCATCGATATGTGGATTCTCGGCGCCGCACTGATCGCCAAGCTGGTGTACGAGGCCCTGGTTGGTCCTCTGCCTGGCTCTGCAGAATCAAGCGGTGGCGCTGTTATCGTTGTTGCGCACGTATACGGTGCTATCGCCGGGGCATTCGCGGCAGGGGTGATCCTGATTAGAGTCCGCGCGAAGGCGTCTATATAATGCGCGGCCACGAGTGGCCTCTTTTGGGGAGAGCGATGTGTCTATAGCGATGGTATTTCCTGGGCAGGGTTCCCAGTCACAAGGGATGCAGGCTGATCTTGCGGCCGAGTATCCCTTTGTGCAGGAAACCTATGCCGAGGCAAGCGACGTTCTTGGCTATGATCTCTGGCAGCTGGTGCAAGATGGCCCGACCGAGAAACTCGGGGAAACGGTTGTAACGCAGCCTGCGATGCTGACCGCCGGGTACGCATCCTGGCTGGCGTGGCAGGCAGCGGGCGGGACACAACCGGCCCAAATGGCAGGACACAGCCTGGGCGAATACACAGCGCTCGTATGTGCAGGGGCAATCGGATTTGCCGATGCGGTAAGAATCGTCAAGAAGCGATCTGAACTCATGCAGGCCGCAGTGCCGGTCGGAGTCGGCGCCATGGCGGCTATAATCGGCCTCGATGACGAAGCCGTGATAGCCGTTTGCAACGATGCGTCCGGCATTGGCGTGGCCGAGGCCGTGAATTTTAATTCGCCTGGCCAGGTCGTCATTGCCGGTCACAAGAAAGCTGTCGCACATGCCGTTGAACGTGCACAAGAGAGTGGAGCGCGACGCGCCATTATCCTGCCCGTCAGTGTCCCGTCGCATTCGTCGCTGATGATCCCGGCAGGCGAGGAACTCGCAGAGACACTCGCAGATGTCGATTTCTCGCCCACCGATGTGACCGTCATCAATGCCACCGATGCAATGCCGTACGCTGACGCGGACGATATGCGTGCACGCCTCTCGCGCCAGGTATATCACCCCGTTCAATGGGTCAGTACGATTAACGCCATGCTCGGCAACGGTGCGACGTCAGTCGTCGAATGTGGGCCGGGCAAAGTACTTGCCGGACTTGTGCGACGTATTAGCCGTGCAACCCCTGTTGGCACAATCGATTCAATCGGCGGCCTGCAAAAGGCACTCGAAGCATAAGGAAATACTATGAGTAGTTCGTTCACAAACAATGCGCTGGATGGCGAGATTGCCCTGGTCACAGGTGCGTCCCGTGGTATCGGCGCATCGATAGCCGGAGCGCTTGCCTCTGCCGGCGCAACGGTCGTCGGTACGGCAACCAGTGAAGGCGGTGCCGACGGGATTTCTGCTGCATTGGGCAGTAACGGCCGGGGTATCGTCCTGAACATCTCGGACGCCGAATCCGTTGCGACTGCGATCAAGAATATCCAGGATAACGAGGGCAGCCCGACGATTGTCGTGAACAATGCCGGTATTACGCGCGACAACCTGCTCATGCGTATGAAAGCAGAAGAGTGGGAGGACGTTTTGTCGACCAATCTCAGTGGCGTCTATCGAGTCAGCAAAGAATGCTTGCGCGGCATGATGAAAGCGAAAAAAGGCCGCATCATCAACATAGCGTCAGTGATCGGTGTCATGGGCAATGCCGGGCAATCCAATTATGCGGCGGCAAAGGCTGGCATCATCGGCTTCTCCAAATCGCTGGCGCGTGAGATTGGTTCCCGAAATATCACTGTCAACGTTGTAGCGCCCGGTTTTATTGACACCGACATGACCCGGGTCCTGCCGGAAGAGCAGAAAAACGCCATGCTGGCACAGGTGCCGCTCGGCAGCCTTGGAGAGGGCCAGGACATCGCAAATGCCGTCGTTTTTCTGGCCTCGGCCGCGGGAGCCTACATCACGGGCGAGACCCTGCACGTCAACGGCGGCATGCTGATGGACTAAATTGATCGGTTTTGTGTGT
>CALZHX010000125.1 GCA_945787435.1 uncultured Woeseiaceae bacterium | reverse complement strand
AGGCCGGTGTCGTGTGCGCAGTCCTGGCATTCGGTTCGATCGGTCTGGGGAAATACTGGGCGTACAGCGCGTTCGTTGACCAGTTCCAGGAGGCGATCTCTGGTGCCATGGAATTCGATGAAGAAATGTATGCCTACTTCGAGGAAGAAATGGAGGATGCGCGCCTGCTCGTTAGTGGCTCCGGCAGTGACATCTTCACCCGTCGTTTCATGGTGGAGCGAGGCTACACTTACGCCACCGATCCGGCCAGCGTCAGTGAGGCCGAGCTCGCTGACTTTCGCGAGTATGTCGAACCCGAACTGCGCTATATGGCACAGAACCCTCCGGACTTCGAGGAGTGGCAAGCGAGCAGCGTCGAAAGTCTCGATGAACTCTCGCCCTGGGCAATGATGCGCGAGGACTTCGGACTTTTCGATATCCTGTTTGCGTTCCTGGGCATCGGAACCGCGTTCCGCCTTGCCAGCGGATGGGATTGAACTGCCGATTGCTTTTCTAGTTTGATGTGTCGTCGTACCCCCACGGAGCCGGCGGTGGTTCAACGGGATTGGTTAAGTCAAAGTCCACCCTGAATTCCCGACCCTGGCGAATAAGTCGGTAAGTAAATCGTTCAGGGTAGATATACATTTGCCAGGTATTGCCGACGGACTGCGGAATGGCATTCGCGACAAACAGTTCTTTTGAATACTGGTCGGCCGGAAACGACTGTACCTGTGCCCACCCGGCATCGACTGTATGACCACCATACTGGGTCAGCGCATCCTCCGTGCCATCGCTGTGTCGATGGTCGTGCTTGAGCGACAAACCAGAGCCCGTCTTTGTTATCAACCAGGTGCGCGAAGCGTCTTCACCCACGTGAAAAGGGATTTGCAGCTGCGTGTCGTCGCAGTGCCTGACGTGCATGATGAGTTCCTTGTTCGCAAAGCTGTCGCTGTCGGCGTTGTCGACCGTGATCGTTCCGGCGTATGCGTTGCCACAAAGATCACTGATCGTGTCGAAGAACGCGTCCTGCGACGGTATCGATGAAACGGTTTCCTGTGCGAATGTGGACGCGGACAACAGCAGTAAAAGTACAACGCGAACTGACAATTTCATGGGCATAGACCGCACTGAGTGATGGACGGGTGCCCAGAATACAATCAATATGCCGGTTGTCACCACAGATTCAGGGGTATCCCATGCGTAAGCTCGCCGTTCTCGCCTTCCTTCTGTTACTCACCCAAGCGACGTTAGCGCAGGAGCAGGGGCGGGAAGTTGCTGGCCCGCGCGCCGTGCTGGAATACAGAGACCGTCCTCCTGCAGAGAATCGGCACCTCGAACAGCGTCTCGACACGCTACTGCCAGTCCTGATGGAGGAGACAAACCTCGACATGTGGCTCGTACTCAATCGCGAGTACGCAGAGGATCCCATCTACTTCTCTCTGGTGCCGCAGCCGACGTTCGCGGCGCGCCGCACAACGATGCTGGTGTTTCATCGCACGGAGGAGGGTGTCGATCGCCTGACTGTCAACCGCTATCCGCTCGGTGATCCGTATGAGTCAGCCTGGGAGGGCGGCGATCTCGATACGCAATGGCAGGCGCTGGGCGAGCTCATCGTCTCGCGCGACCCGACGCGTATCGGCATTAACGTATCTCGCGACTGGCCGGTTGCCGACGGGCTCACCCATGCGCTGCATCAACGCTTGCTCGAGGTGCTGCCTGAAGACTATGCAGATCGTCTGGTGCCGGCGGAAGACCTCGTCGTGCGCTGGGCAGAAACGCGCACACAGAATGAGATGGAAACCTATGCGCATACGGTGAGCCTCGCACGCAACGTTATCGCCGAGGCGTTTTCCAGCCGCGTCATCACGCCCGGTGTGACAACGACCGATGACGTCGCCTGGTACCTGAGGCAACGCTTCGCGGAACTCGACCTGCCTGCCTGGTTCATGCCCTATGTCAACGCGCAACGTCCGGGACTAACCTGTGACGACGACACAGCGTTCTGTGGCGAGAGCGGCATCATCCAGGCCGGCGATGTCCTTCACACCGACGTGGGTATCTGCTACCTGCGCTTGTGCACCGACACCCAGGAGATGGGTTATGTGTCGAAGCTCGGTGAAACTGAAACTCCAGGCGGCCTCATCGACGCACTCAATGTCGGCAACCTTTGGCAGGACCTGTTAACCGCAGAGTTCGTCACAGGCCGTACAGGGAATGAGATCGGGGCAGCCACGCGTGCCCAGTGCGCGAAGAAGGGGATCGAATGTAGCGTGTATACACACCCGATTGGTTTCTTTGGGCATGCGCCTGGCCCGACGATCGGCATGTGGGATGATCAAGACGGTACGCCAGTGCTCGGCGATTGGCCGTTGTACGCGAACACGTGCTATGCAATTGAAGGCAATATCAAAACACCAGTGCCTGAATGGGACGGTCAGCTTGTCCAGATCAAGCTCGAGCAAAGCGCCTGTTTCGATGGTGAGGCCGTGCACTATCTTGCGGGCCGGCAGACCGATTGGCATACCGTGCGCTAGTTAGAGAGCCCGATGTCCAGCCTGCGTGAGTGCGTATAATGTATATT
>CALZHX010000124.1 GCA_945787435.1 uncultured Woeseiaceae bacterium | reverse complement strand
TGTCCTGTCTGTTGTTGCAGCAATCTTTTTACCGCTCACATTCGTCACCGGGCTCTTGGGCATGAACGTGGGCGGGTTGCCGGGTCTTGAGAACCCCAAAGGATTTTTCAGTTCTATCGTGGTCATGGTCTTGGCGGCCGCGGCACTGTTGACCGTCTTCCGATGGAAAAAGTGGCTCTAGCTACCGGGCTAAGGTATTGCGCCTTTGCCGGAATTTTGCCGGACTCAGTTGAGCCCAGTAGTGATTCGTTTAGATAGATTGTCCGCGGGCGCCCCCAGTCGTTTACTAACAAACAACTACTTACGCGCCTTCAGATGAAGAAAATGGCGCGCCCGACAGGATGCACTTGCGCCTGCGGCGCTGCCTGGTCAATCGCTTCGCGATTGATCGAACCTGTGACCCCTGCCTTCGGAGTACGCCACTTGAATCGTAAGTAACTGAAATTATTTAAACCACGTGGCTAGACGCTCATTGCAGTTTCAGTACTCAGCACAATAGTGCATTACTCAATCACACGAATCTCACACAGTCTGATCGGCCTAGCTGCGTTTGAGGCCGGCTTCCCACTGGTCAATAGGATGTAGCGGACCGACCGGACAGTAGTGCTCTTTGGTGGGCATCCCTGTGGCGCGTGAATAGAGATCATGAAATGCCCTCATCTCACATCCGGGCGTCCCGATTATCGCCGCAAGCAGAAACGACAGGCCGAGATGCCCGAAAACATACAACTCCCACACCCAGACTAATCGAGCCAACGCGACCGTCTCTGCCGTTCCCAGTGCCAGATAGCCGACCAACGCAACTGACGCAAACGCAATAGCGCTGATTATCGCAGGCCACTTTTTCCAAGCGCGCGAGTACCCGATATTGACCACATAACTGACCAGGAACAGTCCAGGTAGAATTCCGTTCCAGATCATCGTCCGGACATTGCCGGCAGGCGAAATGATATCGCCCGCTATCATGACCAACCCGTAGACATACCCCAGGCACAATGCACCAAGGGCCAATCGCACGAGCCTTCCAACTGGTCCGGGGCGCGGCAACGTGCCGGGCTCGTCGAGTTTCAGATCCGTCGTCGCAACCTTCCTGTTCTCATCCATCGCAGCATCCCCCGCCCTGCTGCATCGGTGGACACTTCACCGTGCCGTAGGAGCAGTAAACACAACAGTCGCCAGCTTCAGGGCGCAGCATTTCACCGCACCCCTTACAATCGTAAAAGAACTGGCAAGCATTGGTAGGCATGCGTTCCCGCTCCCGATGTCCGCACTTAGGGCAGGTAATCACTGAAAACTCGGCTATTTCTGTCATAGAAGGGGCGCCCAGCTGTACCGCTTAATGATGAGACGCTATCGTAGACCCTATAGTTACTACAGGGTCAAGTGAAATGCGTATCGGTGAACTGGCGAATGCCTGTGATTGCCCGGTCGAGACGATTCGTTATTACGAAAAGATCGGGCTACTTCCTGCTGCCGCCAGGCTCGCGAACGGCTACCGGAGTTACGACGACGAGCATCGAAAGTGGTTGCAGTTCATCATCCGCAGCCGGGAACTGGGATTTAGTCAGGACGAAGTCAGGCGGCTGACAGATTTGGCACACCAGAAGCAACCTGCTTGCGCCGACGTACACAAGCTGCTGGAAGATCACGTGCACGACGTACGAAACAGGGTTCGCGAGTTGGAACGAATGCAGCGTGCACTCGTTCGGCTCAAGAGGCAGTGCCAAAATGGCACTCTGCACGACTGCCCCGTGATCGACGAATTGATGAACTGAGCAACCTGGCCTGCTACTCAAAAACCCCTTCCACAAAGCCGATCGGAATCAATCCGGAGAGTATTTCTGCACGGGCAACGTGTAAACCGTTGTCTTCCAGCGCACTTCGAAGCGACTGCACAGTGAAGCGACGATGGCCTGGAAAACCACTGACAGCGAGGACGCGTGAGACCAGCCACGACGATCTCGTCTCGTCATGGCAAAACGTAGGAGCTACCAGCAAGCCGCCGGGCTTCATAACATTCCGAAGTGCCTGGAGTGCAGCGGGTAGATCAGGTACCAAATGCAGAACGTTGGCCGCAACAACAGCGTCAAACTCACCGGCTGAATAGGGTAGCGCGTAGATGTCAGCCTGCTCGCACGACACGTTCTTGAGCCCGGCACGCTGAACGCGCTGTTCCAGCGCGGCAACCATGGCCGCCGCGTAGTCGGTGGCGACAATGGAGTCGCTCGTCCAGGCTATGGCCGAGGTTACGATGCCTGTGCCTGCCGCAACTTCCAGCACCCTTCGCTTGCCTCGAACGGCCTCACTTGTTAGTTCCAACATTCGTGGGAGCGGTCGTCCAAGCACCCACCGCAACGACGCATCATAATTGCGCGCATGCCGCTCCCAGTAGTCTTTGTCACTCATCAGCTTCCGACCTGGCGTCGCGAAGTATCTCGATCGCCTCTTTGATGACGTAGAGGCCAATTAACGTGCCGATCACGTAATCCGGATACGGTACTCCGAGCCACAGGATCAGCAGGCCAGCGACGATCACGCCGAGGTTCGCCACCACATCGGCGCGCGTGAAAAGCCATGTCGCCCTGAGATGTACTTCGCCTGATTTCATCGGCGCAAGTAACCGCAGCACTATCAAATTGACGATGAGAGACAACAGAGCCGTTCCGATCATCCATTCGCTTAACGGTTCGGCACCGTAGATCAGGCGACGGCCGACCTCGAACAAAATGCCAACGCCTAGCACCAGCAAGATGGTTCCGCTAAGTGTCGCAGCTCTAATTTTGAATAGCGCAGTGCGGCCGATGGCGAGCAGGGCTATCGAGTACGCAGCGGCGTCCGCCAGCATATCCAATGCGTCGGCCAGCAGCCCGGTGGACTGGCCAATCCAGCCCGCCAGGCCACCAATCACCGCCATTGCCGCGTTCAGCGCCAATGCAATGCGCAGGACGCAACGCTCCCGGGTAGTTTTCACTTCCGGCGCTTCACATCCACAATCGGTCATTGAGAACCCTGCTGTTCCGCCCGTGCTTCATTCCGTTTATAGATTACAGGCAACACTGATTGTGTGCCCGACAGGATGCACTTGCGCCTGCGGCGCTGCCTGGTCAATCGCTTCGCGATTGATCGAACCTAAGGTTCGAACTTCTGTTGGGAAGCCAAGAAACAAAAGGGCCCCGCAAGGGGACCCTTTGGTTTTTCTGGCGCGCCCGACAGGATTCGAACCTGTGACCCCTGCCTTCGGAGGGCAGTACTCTATCCAGCTGAGCTACGGGCGCTTGATTTGAGGCCGCGAATAATAGCAGAGACTAAAGCGACTGGGTCTCCTCTATGTATTTATCGACGATGCGCTCGAGAATGTCGAGCGGTACGGCGCCATTTTTCAGGACCACATCGTGAAAGTCGCGAATATCGAAATCATCACCGAGACTGTCCATCGCCTTTTGTCGAATTTCCAGCATCTTCATCATGCCCACTTTGTAGGCGGTCGCCTGGCCAGGCATGACGATGTAACGTTCGATCTCGGCGATAACATCGCTTTCGGCCATACCGGTGTTCGCTTGCATGTAGTCAATAGCCTCTTCGCGGGTCCAGCGCTGGTCATGAATACCGGTGTCCACTACGAGGCGAACAGCCCGGAAGAGCTCAGCGCCCAAGCGGCCGATATTGTCTCCCGGAGTTGGCAGCAAGCCGTGCTCCCAGGCAACTCGCTCGGCGTAAAGCGCCCATCCTTCGGTATAGGCCGTAAACGGTGCGAAGCGACGAATCAGTGGTACGCCTTCCAGTTCCATCGCGATCGCTATCTGAAAATGGTGCCCGGGAATTCCCTCATGTACGGCCAGTGTCTTCATGCCGAATTTCGGCGTTGCCTTGATGTCATAGAGGTTCGCAAAAAAGCGCCCAGGCCGGCTGCCATCGATCGCAGGTTGCTGGTAGTAGGCACCAGGAGAGGTCTTCTCCTTGAACTCGGGAACGCGCACAACTTCCATACCGGCCTTGGGGCGAATGTTAAAAACAGCATCAAGCCCTGCATCGAATTCATCGAGAATCGCCTGGTAATCCTCGAGTATCTGCTCTCGACCTTCGTCGCTATCCTCGTAGTAGAACTCGGGGCGCGACGAGTACTCCTCCATCGCCAGCGTATAGCCTTGCGACACATCAACACCTTCGGCCGTGAAGATCTCCATCATCTCCGCTTGAATGCGATCCACCTCTGCAAGCCCGATCTCGTGGATCTCATCGGCCGTGTAGTCCGTGGTCGTAAACAGTCGCAGCGCGAGTTTGTAGGCGGCGTCACCATTCGGTAAGTGCCAATAGCCATGCTCATCGCCCGCTTTCGATTCCAGTTCGCTGAAGTAGTAAATGAACGAATCGTAAGCCGGGTAGACAGTTTCGGTGATTGATACCTCAACCCGCTGCAAAATGTCGGCAGCTTGTTCCTCATCGATATCTTCGGCTTCAGCAAGCTTGTCGACTAGCGATGTGTAAAGAATATTTTCTTTCGCCGGCGTATCGACGAAATTGCGCATTTGTTCGAGAACGTGGTCGACAACGAATCGCGGCGGGATGATTTCATTATTTTCTCGAATCTTCAGGCCCAGAAGGTATTGCTCGTGCTTGCGAGGTAGTTCAGCCATTCTCGAAAGATAATTTTCCGCGTCCTCGACAGAGTGGACCTGGTGGCTCGAGTCCATGAAGCTCGGGAAGGCGCTCTGTATTCCGTACATCTGATTTGCCGGATACGTGTGATATCGAAACGGTTCTGCATCAGCAACAATGTTGGTTAGATACAGAACAACTTCCTTGGTGAGCCGCTGGTCCGGGTCGAGGTCTTCGTCGTCGTACTGATGCAGGCCCTCACCGAATGCTTTCATTTCGGCGAAAAACTCATCGGTCCTGTCCGGATGTGCATCGTCGAGATGTGCGTTGTGGCCGTTGATGCCCATTGACTCAAGAAAGCCCAGCGAGGTCAGTGTTTCAGGGTCCTCGAAAGCTATCTTGAGCATCTGGCGATCCAGATAGGCTCGAAACATGAACGGCTTGTCGGCATACCACTCGTGCGCCGCAAACGTGCTGCCTAATATGACGACGATCAGCACTGACAAGCCGGTCCATTTGAATATTTTTTTTATCATTGCGTTGCCTGATTGTGGGCTGAAGTACAGGTGCAGGGAGCGAGATTGTACCTGAATGCGGCTATACTGCGTGCTTTCCAGTGAGACCGAAAAAAACAACAAATGTCCTTTTTCGCTGAATTGAGTCGACGCAATGTCATTCGCGTCGGTATTGCCTACGCTGTCGTGAGTTGGGTCCTGGCCCAGGTCGCCGAATTCGCGTTCGAAAATTTCGGGGCGCCGGACTGGGTCCTTAAGAGCGTCGTAGTCGTGCTGCTGCTCGGGCTTCCAGTCGTTTTGATATTCGCCTGGGCGTTCGAATTGACGCCCGAGGGCATCAAACGAGAGAAAGAAGTCGATCGCAGCACGTCCATTACGCCGCAGACGGGACGCAAGCTCGATCGCACAATCATTGTTGTCCTGCTGATTGCCGTTGCCTGGTTTGCCTGGGACAAGTTCAGCAGTTCGACTGATCCTGAGCCCACGACCGCTTCATTGTCGGACACGGCTACCTTAGAAGCAGAACCGGAGGCCGCTCGTCCTGAAGTGAATAAGTCAGTCGCGGTGCTGCCGTTCGTTGCCATGAGCAGTGGGCCGGATGATGAGTTTTTTGCCGACGGCCTGACCGAGGAAATCCTGAATTCCCTGGCACAGCTTCCCGAACTGCTCGTGACCGCCCGGACATCTGCGTTTTCTTTCAAGGGGCAGGACGTTTCGATACAGGAAATCGCCAACACGCTCGGGGTGCAGCACATCGTCGAAGGCTCGGTCCGCCGGTCGGGCGACCGTTTGCGCGTCACAGCGCAGCTGATTCGTGCCGAGGATGGCTTTCATCTCTGGTCGGAAACCTACGACAGCACATCGGCGGATACGATCACGGTACAAGAGAACATCGCCGAGAAAATCGCGATTGCCATGGATATCGTGCTCGACGAGCGCAAGCGCGAAGCGATGCGACAGGCCGGGCTTCGCGATATCGAAGCGTTTACGTCGTATCAGAAAGGCCTCGATCTGTACGAGCGCGCGCACGGTGAGATAGACCAGATCGAAGGATTGCGACAGGCAAATGTGCATTTCGAGAAAGTCATGGACCGGGTGCCGGAATATTGGCGCGTCTACGCAGATCACTCCGACCTGTACATACACCTCCTGAACAACGCTGTTTCGGGTGCGACTCCTGACGGTGTAACGGAAAACATGCTGGCCGACGCCTACGCATCGGCACTTGCCGACTACGAGGCCGCAGTTAGCTTCGCGCCAGCTGGAAAGATGCGCAGCCTCGCCGAGCTGGACCTGGCATTCCTCAG
>CALZHX010000123.1 GCA_945787435.1 uncultured Woeseiaceae bacterium | reverse complement strand
TTCCCGACACCTGCCGCTCGAGTGTCTGCCTTAGGGAAGTGCTGACCGGCTGCAATCGGCCAGAACCGGTCACTCCTGACGATTTCTCGTGGGAAAATGCGTAATGCGTAGACTTGACCCCATTACTTCCATTGCTCCAAGGTGGGATCGAGCAGCTCTTGCAGTTTCTCAGTGGCGTCAGCGACACCGGCCGGCGAAGTAAACATGACGCTGAAAAACAGAAACGAAATGAGAATTCTGGACATGATGTGGCCCCCGGGAGTCGAACCGGAATTTTGGGCTTCGCTCGGGTCCCTCGCAAGCGGCGATAAAAAAAGGCCGGGCGTTCTGGCCCGGCCTTCCGAAACGTGTCGACCTGAATTAGCGAACCCGCGCGAGCGCACCGTCGCTGACGACTTTCGTGCGGTCGATCTCCAGCGTCGAACCGAGCACATGGGCGGTGAATCCAGCATCGCTGAGGTTATCGCCGCCGGCCCAGCTGTTGTTTCCAAGGCCCAGCGTAACCATGCCGCCCATTTCCCAGGAACGGTAATCCGATCCTTCGATCGGCTGGCTTTCCCGGTTCAGGCCCACGGACATGACTGACAGGCGCTTTGTCGCGTCGTCAGTCGACGCGAAAAACTCCTTTAGCATCTTCTCGTTTGATCCAGCACTCAAACCGGTCATCATTCCGTTCTTGAATGACATCTTCAGGTCTTTAACAGGCTTGCCGCGGAACTGCATCGATGGAACGAACAGCGTGCCGCTCGCGCTATCGACGTCGATGCAGGTATAGGCCTCGCCAGCCGGCAACCAGACGGAAGACCCGCCCTGGCTCGCGCCAACATCGGCTGTCCGGCCTGCATTGATGCGGGACCCGTGCGTGCCGATCTTGAACGTCAGGTCGGTTCCGTCATCTGTCTTAATACGAGCCGTCGCACCGGGTGCGAACATCGAGGAAATTTTTCTCGCGGTCATTGCGAGTGCGTCCGGCTTCACAGAAACGGCCTTCCAAAACATGTCCTTCATTGCCTTCGGGTCGGCGTTAATCGATTTCGCGTACGCATCGGTCGGCACGCCCCCGGTCTGACCAAGCGTGACCGAGCGAATCGAGGCGTTTGAAAATGCTGTATTCAGCACCGCGCCTGCCTTGCGTGTTGCCTCCATACGTTCTTCCGGAACGTCGGCAAACAGCCCCGGATCCGAGATGGACGCAACGTTGATGACCGCATCGACCATGCGAATTAGTGTGAGCTGTCCCGTGCGAATCTGGCTGAGATACTCGATTGGCGTTTCCATCATCGAACGCTTGTTGGCGTGTGGAAGACCAATTTGCAGCAGCGGCTCGCCACCGGCTTTATTGACGGCGACCTGCATTGCGCCCATCAATTCGATGTCGTTTGCGTTGCCATTGATCAGGACAATCTCGCCCGGTTGGACGTTTAGTGACTGGTTTACGATTTGTTCGGCTGTTTCGTCATAGCCGGCGAAGGCGCTACTCCACAGCAACACGGTGATACCTGCAGCAACGAGCGCTTTATATGCAATTTTCATTGGATTCCCCAAGACAATGAAACCTGAGTATAGACGACTTTACCCGGATTACGCGGATAGGAAGAGCGGGCCCTGCGGGAAGTACGCCAGGCCTCGGGGCAGGCGCGGTCAAGGGGTCGACTAGTGTGAATCGCGCTGAGTGCCGAATATGTCCGGGTTACAGCTGGCGTACAGTCGGTCAAATAGTCAAATAACTCAGTGCAAGGCACCTATTGCAGCCGAATCCGCACGACATCGCCGAATTCATGATCATACGTCTCTTCGCCCTGTTTCGCGTACAGGCTTGAGCCATCGACGCCCCAGGCGGGCTGGACATAGGACCATGGACCGTTGGTGACGCGTCTCAATCCAGACCCGTCGGGCTTAATCAAATAGAGCTGGCCCACGCCCGCCGGCCCGGCACGGTTCGACGCAAATACGATCCAGTCGCCGTCAGGCGAGAACCTTGGCCAGCCATCGAACCCTGCATTATTCGACAGGTTTATTTCGTTAGCACCGTCGGCGTCGGCGATGAATACCTCCGAATTACGCTGACCAGGAATCAGAAACCATGAGAATGACGGGCCGTCGATCGTCCTGCGGTACAAGACTCTTCTGCCGTCCGGCGACAACGAACCGAATGTGCACACCGACTGGCAGCGCGTGTGTTTGCGAAGGTCGCTCCCGTCCAGAGCGACACTGAAAATCTCGTGCCAGCGCTGGCTCCAACCGGCATCGCGGTCTGGTGTCGTGCGATCAGAATTGAACACGACTCGCTTGCCGTCAAAGCTAAAGTGCGGATGGCCGTCGTAGCCGGGACCGTCGGTAATCCTGCGTCGCCCGGTGCCATCAGTAGCCATCATGAACACGTCGTTGTTGCCCTCGGCAACGTAGGCGGCGTACAAGATGTGTTTGCCGTCTGGTGAAAATACCGGAGTCTCAGCGCCGAGTGGATCATCGGTAAGGACTCGCAGCTCGGTGCCGTCTGCCTTCATGATATAGATTTGCGTGACGCCGGTGCGGTCGGACTGGAACACGATTCGGC
>CALZHX010000122.1 GCA_945787435.1 uncultured Woeseiaceae bacterium | reverse complement strand
TGACGATATCGAGCCGCGTAATGTCCTGCAGGTTCAGGAAGTAAACTGCCTGCGACTGCTTCTCGCTGAATATGGCTACGAGCACATTAGCGCTCGTGACTTCCTTCTTGCCGCTTGACTGAACATGAAATACGGCTCGTTGCAGCACGCGCTGAAAACCGAGGGTCGGCTGCACGTCAGTGTCATCGTCGGGCGGCAGCAGCGGAGTCTGTTCTTCAATGAACTCGGTCAGTTGGCGACGCAGTTCTGTAATGTTCGAGTCGCAGGACTTGAGAATCTCGTGCACTTTCGGGATATCGAGCATCGCAAGCAGCAAATGCTCGACCGTCATAAATTCATGACGGTGGTCGCGTGCCCGCTGAAACGCGTCGTTCAGGCAATATTCCAGTTCACTGCTCAGCATATCTGTCCAGGTCTCCTCAGGATTCTTCCATTTCGCACAACAACGGGTGTTGATGTTGTTGTGCCAGGCCCATGACCTGCGCAACTTTCGTTTCCGCAATCTCGAAATTGTACACCCCGCAGATGCCTTTGCCCTTGGTATGCACTTCCAGCATAACCTGCGTCGCGCGCGTCCTTTCCATGCCGAATATCGTTTCGAGGATGTCCACAACGAACTCCATCGGCGTGTAATCGTCGTTAATCAGTACAACACGGAAGAGCGAAGGCTGCTTGAGTTTTGGCCGCGCTTCTTCCACGGCCAGGTCAAAGCCGTCGGGGCGCTCATTGTCAGGTCGTTGTTCACTCATGAAACGTTATGTCACCAATACCAATTCAATTACACCGAAAGTGACCCTGCCGGGGCCATGCGGGTTATTATATATGGGCTCACGACGGTGTTCTCCAAGGCTGGTTCACAAATTTTTTTGTCAGGTCGGAACCGCAACGCCGTCCCGGACGACCGATTACATCGGGTTATTTGTCTATATCATTGCTAAATATAGGTTTTTTCGCCCTGGCGGGCTTGTTTACAGCGTGCGTCAACCCTTATCATCTTGGCGCTACGTTTAAAGGAAGACCGGTAATTAGAAGACGGCCGAAATCACTATGACGACCGAAGCGAAATGGTCCGATTTTGCCAGTAAGGATGGCGCGAAAACGATCGCGGCCGCCAATGGCCTGCTGCCCCAATGGGTCAGCGTGTTGCTCGTCGTGTTCATCGCGTGGCAGCTCGCGAAGATCATCTGGATGCTTGTGCCCGGCCTGTCAGCCGGCGACCAGGTGAATGCGCCTGTGAATGCGCCTGCCACGACAAGCCAGTCCGGCACGACCGCCAATGCACAAGAGATTGTGTCGGCGCATATCTTCGGCGAAGCAGACCCGGATATCGAACCGCTGGCACCTGTCCCTGAAGAAGCTGACAACCTCCAGGACACGCGCCTCACCAATCTGTCACTCAAAGGTACGATTGCCGCGACACAGACTGAGATGGCTATCGCTATCATCGCCGACGGGCGTGACGAAGAAAAAGTCTACTCGATCGGTGAATCGGTCACTTCCGGAGCAAACCTGCATGCCGTCTATGCGGACAGGGTCGTTCTGAACGAGAACGGCGTGCTGACAAACCTGAAATTGCCCAAAGACTTCCCGGAAGGCTCAGCTCCTGTGAATCGACGCAATACGACGACAACGAGTCGCGCAACAACCTCTACGCAGAGTATTCAGGCTGTCGTCGCTCAAAACGTCTCGCGGCTCGCCGATGTGATTCGGCCGACGCCCTACTTCGTCAACGGCCAACAGCAAGGATACCGGGTATACCCGGGTCGCGACCGCAAGCAGTTTGCGGCACTGGGATTGCGACCCGGCGACCTCATCAAGGACATCGACGGCCGGGCACTGAACGACCCGGAGCAAGCCATGCAGATTTTTCAGTCGCTCGACAGTGCTGACCAGGTTTCTGTAACCGTTGAACGTAACGGACAACCTCAGGTTATTGTGCTGAGCACCAGTCAACTCGATCTCGGGGACGAGACCAAACAATGAAATCACTTCAACATTTGCCTTCACGCGCCAGCCTGATAGTTGCGCTCAGTTTACTTGGCCTTCTATCCGCGCCACTGGCATGGAGCCAGCAGGCAACGATTACGCCAAATTACAAAGAAGCCGACATTCGGCAGATCGTAGAAGCCGTTGGCGAGGTCACAGGGCGCAACTTCATTATCGACCCGCGTGTAAATGCCAAGGTCACGATGTTGTCGTCAACGCCGATGTCCGCAGATGCATTCTACGAAGCGTTCCTGTCAATCCTGCAGGTGCACGGATACGTTGCCGTTACCTCGGGCGACCTGATCAAAATCGTGCCTGATGCAACAGCCCGGCAGTATGCCGGCCCAATCGGCGCGGGCGGCTCAGCTGGTGGTGACGACATCGTTACCCAGGTCGTCCTGGTTCAGAACGTGGGGGCGGCGCAACTCGTGCCCATCCTGAGGCCGCTGATTCCACAGTACGGCCATCTCGCTGCCCACCCGGGCTCAAACATGCTGATTATTTCGGACCGCTCGGCAAACGTCACACGAATGATGAACATCATCCGTCGTATCGACCAGTCAAACGACGAGGATGTCGAAGTTGTTCGTCTCGAGCACGCCTCTGCTGCTGAAATCGTGAGAATCATGACAGCACTGACAGCGCAGCCCCGTTCCGATGGTGTGGCTGTCTCAACGAGCCTGGTCGCCGACGCCAGAACCAACAGCGTATTAATCGGCGGTGACAAGAGTGAACGTTTGCGACTTCGCGCGTTGATTGCGCACCTGGATACACCGCTTGAAGACGGCGGCGATACGCAAGTTCGTTACCTGCGCTATGCGGACTCCGAAGAACTTGCGACAAAACTGCAGCAGCATTTCACGACTCAAGCTCAGGCAGCTGCCGGACAGGCCGCTGCCGGCACTGGCTCGACAGACTCCGTCAGTGTCTGGGCCGATACGCAAACGAATGCGATCGTCATCAACGCGCCACCAAAGATGATGCGCTCATTGATGCTGATCGTCGACAAACTCGATATTCGGCGTGAGCAGGTTCTGGTTGAAGCCATCATTGTCGAGGTTATCGCGGACAAGACGTCAGAGCTCGGCGTTACCTGGGCCGTTGAAGGCGTCAGTTCGAACACTCCGATCGGTGTCACCAACTTCCCCGACTTCGGTCCCGGCGTCGTGCAACTTGGCGGCGCGGCCGGTAGCGGTGGCCAGGTCGACCCCACAGGTTTGATTGGCGAAGGCATTACATTCGGATTGGGTCGCATCAGCGATTCGGGTATCAGCTTCGCAGCCGTTGCGCGAGCACTGCAGGGCAATGCCGATACCAACATCATCTCTACGCCTTCAATCGTTACAACGGACAACGAGGAAGCAACGCTCAATGTCGGTCAGGAGGTTCCTTTCGTAACCGGCTCCTATTCAAACACGGGCAACGCCGGCGGTGCAGTTAATCCCTTCCAGACAATCCAACGACAGCAGATTGGTGTGAAACTGGTGATCACTCCGCAGATTAATGAAGGCAACTCACTGTTGTTGACAATCTCGCAGGAGATTTCGAGCATTGCCCAGTCTGCCGCAGGCGCCGTCGACTTAATCACCAACCAACGCATCATCGAAACGACCGTAATTGTCGAAGATGGTGAGATCCTGGTCCTCGGTGGCCTGCTTGAGGACGTACTCCGGGAGAGCGAACAAAAAGTC
>CALZHX010000121.1 GCA_945787435.1 uncultured Woeseiaceae bacterium | reverse complement strand
TACCCCCTTTATGGTCAAGCCTACTGTAGGTAAAGGATCAGTTTATGAAATTGGCTCAATGGATGAAAGCGGCAAAATGCTTGATGGTGGTATGAACTATAGCGTTACATTACCCGGGCCTGTTCCTGCCCGTGATTTTTGGTCATTCATGGTTTACGACAACCAAACACGCTCTATTTTAGAAACGGATCAAAAAACAGGCGGCGTAGACTCTAAATTAGCAGGCATGAAAAAGTCTGAAGATGGCAGTGTCACTATTTTCTTCGGACCTGAAGCCCCTAAAGGACAAGAAAAAAACTGGGTGCAAACTGTGCCTAACAAAGGCTTTAACGTACTTTTACGCTTATACGGCCCAGAACAAGCATGGTTCGACAAAACATGGAAACCAGGTGATTTTAAACTAGTTAAGTAACCCCAATTCGGGATAAAAAATTGACCTAAATGCCTGTTCCGTGATCGGATCTTTCGACCAAGAACGATTCAATCACACAAGGAACAGGCATGAAGAAGCTAGTTGATTCAAATCAACTTTAATAATTTCATTATTTGCAGAAGGAACGATGGCGTTAAATGACAGACTATTAATCTTCTTTGGTGATTCAATACGCTTAAGAGTTTATTTTTTTGACTTTACGAATCCGTTTTAACAGGAGATCAAAATGAAAACTAAATTATTAACCCACAGGTCGCAGCCGGTGTGATAGCAGGCAACATGGCAACAGCCGTTGCAGCACAACCACCAAAACGGAGAGATACTATGAAAAACAAAATTACCCCCCGAACCCTGCTGGCAGGACTGCTGGCAATCGCGCTGATATCTTCCGCTAGTGCGGCCGATAAGCCCAATGTAGTACTTATGCTGTCAGACAACATGGGATACGGTGACTTAGGCGTCTACGGCAGCGGCGGTGAACTTCGTGGTATGCCCACGCCACGCATCGATCAGCTGGCAAGTGAAGGGATGATGCTCACTCAGTTTTTCGTGGAGCCGGGCTGTACACCGACCCGCGCGGCTTTGCTGACAGGCAGATATTCTCAACGTGCAGGATTGGGAAGTATTATTATTGCCGGTACACCTAGTACTCTGCAGGCTGATGAAGTAACCATGGCAGAGCTTTTCAAATCAAAAGGCTACGCCACTGCCATAACGGGTAAATGGCATCTGGGCGAAGAAAAGCAAAGTCTGCCCATTAACCAGGGCTTTGATGAATGGCATGTTGGGATTTTACAAACCACCGACGGTGTATTGTATCCGGATGGTATGCGTAGAAGCGGTTTTTCAGAAGCAGCAATTGCCAAATCGCAAACTGCTATCTGGGAATCAGAACCCGGGAAGGATGTGTTGAAAAAGGTCCGTCCCTACGATCTTGAATACAGGCGGCATATCGAAGGTGACATAGCGCAAGCTTCCGTGAAGTACATCAAAAAACAGGCAAAAGCAAAGAAACCATTCTTTCTTTATGTGGGATGGTCACATGTGCATTATCCAGCCTTGCCACATCCCGACTTTGAGGGGAAATCGAGTGCCGGGCTTTTTGGTGATGCTGTGATGGAACTTGACTACCGTACAGGCCAGGTGCTTGACGCCATAAAAGAGGCCGGCATTGAAGACAACACCATCGTCATATGGCTTTCCGACAATGGGCCTGCTACAACCCAGGGGTCCAATAACGATTTCCTGGGCAGTTCAGCCGGACCGTTCCGTGGAGAGGTTGGTGATGCACTTGAGGGTTCACTGCGCGTTCCGGGCATGATCAAATGGCCTAAAAAGATCAAACCGGCAAAGAGCAACGAGATGGTAGCTATCCACGACTTCTACCCTACATTGGCCAACATTATCGGGGCCAAAGTACCCACTGACCGTGCCATTGATGGCGTCGATCAGGGTGATTTCTTCCTGGGTAAAAACAAGCAGTCAGCGCGCGAAAGCCTGATCACGTTCATGGAAGGCGAGGTTGCTGCAGTGCGCTGGAAGCAGTGGCGGATTTATCCAAAGCAATTCGTTGCCTCTGAGGGCAACCCGTCCCTCATGGGCGTGGGCGGCTATCGTGCCGAGGGGATGGGGTATCCTTCTGTCTACAACATTGCCCGTGATCCACGGGAACAATGGAACCAGACTGCAGTCTCTGCCTTTGTGCTCGGACCGTATATGAAGATTGTGGGCGAATACCAGAAGTCGCTGAAGAAGTATCCTAATCCTCCAGCCTTCAGCATGACAAAATTTTCGAAGTAACGGGGGCAAAAAAGCATTGTATGCTGCGCCGGGGATTATCCTTGGCGCAGCATACATGACTAAATAGGATATAAAATGATGAAAACGAAATTATTAACCATCCTGGTCGTTGCCGGTGTAATGGCCGCAGCTTTGGCTGTGCCGGCAATCGCGGGTGACAAGCCCAAATTAATTTTGCAAATAACGGTCGACCAGTTTCGTGGAGATCTGCCAACTCGCTACTACGATCGACTCGGAGAAGGAGGACTTAAGTATCTTCTGGATAAAGGCGTGGTTTTTAATAACGCCCATCACGCCCATGCAAACACTGAAACAATCGTTGGGCATGCCACTCTTGCTACAGGCGCTCACCCATCGGCACATGGGATGATCGGAAACATCTGGTTTGACCGGTCGACAGGAGTTACTACCTACAACATCGAAGATTCAAATCATAAATTGCTAACCGAGGGTGCGGATATCGATGCTAGCACCGAGATCGACCCCACTCAGAAAGCAGCATCGAGTGATGGCCGATCACCTGCCTCTATTCTTACAACCACCTTTTCAGATGAACTGTCTTCACTGACTGCCGGAAAAGCAAAAGTATTTGGTATATCTGTCAAGGATAGGG
>CALZHX010000120.1 GCA_945787435.1 uncultured Woeseiaceae bacterium | reverse complement strand
GCTGGAATACCGACATGCAACACGTCCTTCCATGACTGCCACAGCTCGCCCGGTTCAGGCTTCTTGAAACTGACCATGTCCATGCGACCCTGTAGCAAGATCAACGCACCCACAAAAATCGTGCCGCGCGCGATTAGCGCAGCGATTGCAGCGCCGTTAAGACCAAACTCCGGTATCGGTCCAAGCCCAAATATAAGAATTGGGTCGAGAGCGACATTGAGAATCGAACCGACGATCATGAGTTTGCTGGGCAGGCGAGTATCACCCGTCGCGCGCATGCTCGCCATGCCGACCATGCCTACGACGACGAACGGTACGCCGGCGTAAAGAATGATCATGAAACCTCGAATCAGCGGAATCATGTCATCCGGCGCACCGAGAATGCGGAACAACGGGTCAATCGTCAGTACACCCATCAGCGAGACGCCGGCGGTAATCAGGAATGACAACATCAGGCTGTCGGTCGTCAACCGACGTGCGCGCCGATGATCGCCTGACCCGATTGCCCGCGCGACAACCGAAGAGGTTCCGGCGCCGAGCCCGATCGCCACGCTGGTTACGATCATCAGTATCGGAAAACTAAAGGCGTGTGCCGCCAGTGCACGATCGCCGACGCGGCCAAGAAACCACGCATCGATAAGCGCCTGGCCCATCATCGTTATGATGCCGAGCAACACCGGTGCGGTCATCGCGACGAGGTGCTTTCCTACCGGACCTTCAGTCAGCCTGACTCTGTCTGATCGCATCAATTTCGATAGTCGTTGGGCAAGAAAGCGCATAGGTTATCATCGTCGAATCTCTGCTACGCACACCGGGAAGAAATCGATGGGCTGGAAAAAGCTGTCGTCCCGTACCATTTGGGAAAACGACTGGATGCAAGTCCGCGAGGATGATGTTGTTAATCCTGGTGGCGGCAAGAACCTCTATGGCCACGTGCACTTCAAGAACCAGGCCGTCGCGATTGTTCCTCTGGATGACAACGGCAACACCTGGCTGGTCGGCCAGGATCGTTACACACTCGGAGCGTGGTCGTGGGAGTTACCCATGGGCGGTGCGCCACTCGGCGAAGCACCCATAGATGCTGCAAAGCGTGAGCTACAGGAAGAGACAGGGCTGACGGCCGCTGCCTGGACCGAAATCATGCAATTGCATACGAGCAATTCCATCACGGACGAGTGCGGCTTCGTTTTCGTCGCACGTGACCTGACCGAGGGCGAGACGGCGTTTGAAGAAACCGAAGATCTCGAAATCTGCAAACTACCGCTAGCCGAGGCGCAGGCGATGATCGAACGCGGCGAGATTACCGACGCGATTTCGGTCGCAGCGTTACTTTTCGTGGCGTCTGGAACACCCTCTTTGCCGTAACTACGAATCGCAGTGGGCCACCTGCTTCGCTCGCATCGAACGGGTAACACGTAACCAGGCTCAGTATCGCTTCGTCAGTGTCGAGCAACAGGCTGCCGCGTCGTGAGTCGACGACATCGATACCGATGACCTTGTACAAGTGCTTGCGCCCACCGATCTTTTCGACAAGCAACGACTCCCCCATCTCAATGTCGCGTAGAAAACTGAAATGCGTGTCGCGATGACCGGCGATCACACTATTGCCCACCTCGCCGGGTAGTGCGCTCGCACTCAGGTGTCCCGGTCCGAAGGCCAGCGTGCGGCCGGAACCGCCGGCGAGCACAATCAGGTTCACGTCGCCGGACTTTGCGGTCAGGCGGGCGACCGGCCAGGTATCGGCCCAGGGCCACGGCACCTGGCGGTCGTTGTTCTCGATCGAACGCGTCCAGGCCCGCACCATAAGCTCCTGCGCCAACCAGGCCTTGGCCGGTATGTAGGCGCCCTGGCCCATTTGCCAGAAACCGAGACAAAGCAGACAAGCCACGACCAGGTTCCGCAGCAGTTTAGTGCGAGAGGCCATTGGTAATCCTCCTCATCCACGCGGACATCGCGAGTATCAGCATCGCCGCAAGCAGTGTGAGCAACCCTTTCAGGCGCTGCGCGGGAGCATCGGTCGCTGTTGCCGGGAAGCCGAAAATCGCCCTGCTGCTCTGGCCATGTGCCATCAGGTTTGGAACCTGCTCTTTGAGAAGCGGATCCCCGGCGGGCCGCGCGGGCGTCTTGTCGACGGCTACCAGGCTTGTATGTTTGCTGACGAGATGATGCCTGAGCGCCGTATCCACAATCGCCGAGCGTGTCTCTGCCGCATCGGCGCCGCGCCGTTGCTTGTCCAGGAGATCGGCAATACGCGCGCGTGCCCAGAGCGCTGCGACACCGGGACTTTCAGCGACGACTGCGAGCGAGAGATCGGCTGACCATGCTCCGGCCACCGAGTCCCCGACTATGCGAATCGAATCGCCCGGCCGAAAAGCACTTGATGCCTTGATGCGTACGGACACGGGCTCGCCCAGGTACAGGTCAGGGACGATAGCTGGATAGCTATCAACCAGTGTGCCGCCCGGCCATTGCAGGTCGATGTTTGTCACCTGCGGATGCTCGAGTTTGCGGAACAGGCGATCCATTTTCTCGCCTACCTCGTGCAGCGCGCTGATCGTTGTGAACGTGCCGCGACCGGTTTCTGCAGCCTTGCGCATGAACCAGCTGTTTGGCGCCGACCCGATTCCAACCGTGAACAATCGCGCGTTGTCGAGCTTTGCTGCGATGAGCTTGAACAGGCCTTCTTCGTTGCCCACGGCCCCGTCCGTGATAAAAATTATTTGTCGCAGGTAGGCTTCCGATGGCGACGTCCGAAGTGCGAGTTGCAGTGCTGAATGCATCTCGGTGCCACCATTGGCCTGCAACCCGGACACAAAATTGCGCGCTGTCGAGATGTTCGCCGCGGCGGCCGGCACGCTGCTGGCGAATAGTGGATTAGGGTAGGAGTTGAATTCGATTACGTTGAACAGATCACCGGCCTGCAGCCCGTCAATGGCACGGCTCAGTGCCTTCCTGGCCTGCTCGATCGAAACGCCATGCATCGATCCCGATGTGTCGACAATAAAGATCATCTCTCGCGGCATGCGTGCAGCGCGTGACTCGGCGGTGTCCGGCGGCATAACCATGAGCAGGTAATACGGATCGCCATTGACTGTTTCGGTGAAGGCCATTCCTCTCGGCGCCGACGATGGCACCGGCCGCCACAACAATTCGAAATCGTGATCCATGGGTGCCCGGCCGTTGGCAAGGGCCACGCTGTAATGCCCGGTCGATTCGGAGACGTTTACCGGATGATATCGACTGGCAATGATCTCCAGTGGCATGCCGGCATTGATCCTCGCCTGCAATGACACTTTATGGCTCTTCGACATGCCAACCATGGGCGGCGTGATCAGCGAAGCATCGCTAACGAGTGTCGTGTCGGGCGACCATCCACTGCCTTGCCGGTCAGAAGTCGCCTCGCCCGGAATGTAGCGCGGTGTCAACGTCATCGGGAAGCGCAGGCTGAACGTGCCATCTTCATAGCGAACGTCTTCCAGGTATTCGATTTCGACAATGACCGACTCCCCATTTCCGATGTTTGCAACCGAGGTCGTGAACAGGTTGGCGCGCTGCTGCTCAACCAGGCTTGTTTTCTTTCCTTCCTGCTTCGCTTGTTCATATTCCTTTCTCGCTTGTTCTTTCTCGCGGATCTCACCCTCGATGAAACGCTCACCGACATAGAGGCGCATGTGATCGACGGCTGCCTTGTCAGGCAGCGGAAAAACATAGATTCCCTCGACCCACTCGCTGCCTTCGTTCCTGAACTCCTGCATTACGGAAACACGCGCGACGAGGCCGTTGACGTTGATATTCACATCGGTGTTCAGAAGGGTCGCCGTCTCGTATCCATCACTCATGCGCATCAACAGGCTTCCGGACTGCATCTCGCCTGGAGATGTCGAACTCGCCTGCGCAGAACCGAATATGAGGATCGCCAGCAGGATCAGGGTCCGTGCGGCCGCGGTCTGGTGCTCTAACATCGCCGTTCTCCTTATTTGTCACGGTCAATTCCAACAAGGCAAACGGTCAATGCGTGGTCTGCGGCATGGCAATACACCGGCGTAATGTGGCAAATTGTGGCGACCAACCCGAAATCACTCCGGAGACCGACCTGGCCAAGAAGATCGCAATCGTTGAAGACGAAGCCGCAATTCGCGAGAACTACGTTGCGGCGTTTGAGCGCGAGGGTTACGGCGTCGACGCGTATGAAGCTCGCGCCGATGCGCTGCAGGCATTCGATGTGCGCCTGCCTGACCTTGTCGTCATCGACATCAATCTCAAGGATGATGTGGAGGGAGGCTTCGAGCTCTGTCGCGAATTGCGGTCTCGCGCCGCCGAGTTGCCCATCATTTTTTTGACCGCCCGCGACAGTGAATTTGATGCTGTTTCCGGCTTGCGGTTGGGCGCAGATGACTACCTGACCAAGGACATCAGCCTGCCGCACCTGATGGCGCGCGTTGCTGCACTGTTCCGTCGACTGGATGCATTGCAGAAACCGCAGTCAAAAGACAGTCGTATTGTTCGCGGCGACCTCGAGATCGACACGGACCGCATGACCATTCACTGGCAGGATCAGGCGGTCGGCCTCACCCTGACCGAGTTTTGGCTCGTGCACGCGATGGCCCGTTACCCGGGCCACGTGAAGAACCGGCAACAATTGATGGACGCGGCGCAGGCAGTTCTCGACGACAACACGATAACGTCGCACGTAAAACGCATTCGTCGCAAATTCGTTGCCATAGATTCAGGATTCGACGCGATCGAGACCGTGTATGGCATGGGCTATCGCTGGCTCGCCGTCTAGCGCGCAGCAAACAACATGAATCTCAAGCGGCAGTTGCTCCTCGTCAGTTTGCTGACGCTGGTATTGCCCTGGGCCGGCTACAAATTTATTCGCGAAACGGAGTCGGCATTGCGTACCGGCCAGCAACAGATGCTCGCCAGCACCGCGCGATATATCGGCGACTCACTCGCCTCGTACCCGGAAGAGTTTCCGCATGGTCCACGTGGCGATGAAACGGTCGGCGACCAGATGTACGGGCATCCGCTTAACGGTCGTCCCGAGATCGATGGATATTTCGACGACTGGTCGATCGAGCGATCCTCGTTACGCACGCTACGCGGTACAGACGGTCCCGTTCATTTCGCTGTTGGCGTAGTTGATGAGGCAGCCTACCTGTACGCTGAAATTCGCGATGACAACGTAGTTTTCGCCCGCCCCGGTTCACGCGTCCCGGACAGCGGGCCGACTTTTTTTGATGCTGTAAGCCTGGTCAACACGAGCCCGTTGTACCTGAACGAAACTATTGTGTTCTCAGCCGAAGCGCCCGGTACAGTCATCGCTGTTGTTCGCAACGACTACGGTATAAAACCCGACCCTTCAATCATCGCTGCCTGGCGAGACGTTCCGGGCGGCTACCAGATCGAAGCAAGAATCCCCGCGAGCAGGCTTGGCACTCACCTGGGAATTATCGTCTACAACACAATTTCGGAGCTGCAGTCGCCCGCGCGGAGTACGACGTTTTCTTCACGCAAGCCTGCAGCGTTTGTCACCGTGTCACCGGACCTCAGTCGCGTCACCGATGGTCTTGCTCAACCTGGCATGCGGCTCACCGTGGTCGACACATCCGGTTGGCGAATTGCGGCAAGTGGTAATTTGTCGAAGGTGGCAGCGGAAGATACGAGTATTCGCTCGATTTGGTTGCGTGTTCTCTATAACGCGCTCGTCGAGACTGGCGATGCTGCAGAGCTGGCAGAACCAGATCCCAGTGGCCGCGAACAGCGCGACTATGTCTCCCAGGCCCTGTCCGGTGAAGAGTCTGCTGGCTGGTTCAGGAGCGCGGAAGGTGGGCGTGCGGTCGTCGCGGTTGCACAGCCGATTGTCGTTGCTGGTGAACCGATCGGCGCTTTCGTACTGCAGCAAGGAACTGATGCGATTCTAAGCCTGAGAAACCAGGGGCTTGTGCGACTTATGAACGTTACGTTGATTGCGACATTGCTGGTCGCGGCAACGTTGCTCGGCTACGCCACCTGGCTTTCACGGCGCATTCGCCGGCTCAGCGTCGCCGCGGAAGATGCGCTCGATAGTGACAAGTTGAGATCATCCCTACCCAGTGCACTGTCTGGTGACGAGGTTGGCGACCTGTCGCGCAGTTTCTCGCATGTGCTGCGGCAGCTTGCAGACTACAACGATTACTTGCGTACGTTGGCATCGAAGTTATCGCACGAATTACGCACGCCGCTCGCCATCGTTACGTCTTCACTTGAGAACCTCGAGCACGAACCACTCAACGAGGCATCGGCAGACTATGCTGCACGCGCTCGCAGTGGTGCCGATCGATTGCGCCGCATCCTTACTGCGATGAGTGAGGCCAGCCGGGTTGAAGAACTGATGGCACATGCGGAACCGGAGTCTTTCGACCTTTGCGCTGTCCTGAATTCGACAGTCGTTGCGTACCGTGACGTTTACCCACTGCGAACATTCGAATTCGACTCAGACCTCGAGTCAGCTGCGATGCAGGGATCTCCCGAGCTGATCATCCAGATGCTCGACAAACTCGTCGACAATGCGGTTGGATTCAGTGGTGAGAACGATACGATCGTCATCGGACTCGAAAAGAAGCGCGTCACATTTCTGCTAAGCGTGACGAACCCGGGTTCACCGTTACCGGAGCGCATGCGCCACCAGATGTTCGACTCGATGGTGTCGATGCGACAGAGCGAGGACGGCAAACATTTAGGTTTAGGGCTGTACGTGTCGAAACTCATCGCCGAAGGCCATGGCGGGAAGATCGATGCTGAGAATACCGACGGCGGTGTTACATTTCGCGTTTCGTTGCCGGTGACACCAGATTAGTTAGCCTGTTTCGGTACGTCCCCGTGGATCACGTGCCCTGAGGGAGCAGCTGCTATCTGCCAAAGCCGACGTTCGACCAGATGGTGTCCTACAAGTAGTCGTATCTTCTGCAGACGGCGTTTGGTACGCCGCCATCAGTTACGAAGGACAGGCAAAGAACATGGCCTTTAATTGACTCGTCTACGTTGCCAACAGCTATTTCCCCGTCTATTTGAATCCAATTGGGCGCAGCAGCCGTACTAATGAAACAGGTGGATTCTTCAATCACTCCGCCCTCCATGTGGCCACCGCAATAAATAGGCCGCATCAAGTTAGCTGGAAAGACCGATGGCAACTCAACATCGGGAACACCTGCCGAATCTACTACTATCGAGGCTTCAATTGATGAAGGGCTATTTTGGTCTATCGGAACAACGCCTCGCAGTTGATATGGCATGTCCTCACGAATCCAAATCTCGTCGCCAGAACTGATCGCGAGCAGGATGTCGGCATCTGACAATGTTGTTGTAGTCGTAGAGGTATCGCCTGGCGTCTGTGAACAAGCTGTTAGCAAGACCAGTCCGAATACTGTAATCAACCTCACCACTAATTCTCCTGGCTGTGGCTGTCCGCTGTGTGGTATGGCCCCAGTTTAACGGACCACAGACTTTGGCGCGATGGCCTGCCCCAAGCGCCTCTTTGACCGGCTCCAATTGGCGTACATCCCACAATTGACGAGCTTCCCAGTCCAGCGAACAATGTTCGGGCAAGTACAATATTGGCCGCGCATGAGGAGCATCCTGTGAATGAGCCGTGCTTGAACGACAAGAATGAATACCCGGACAACAAGGTATTAAAGCGCCACCTTGTCGACGCAAAGGACGCATGGGACGAGTTTGCCGCATTCCTGGAGAGCAACTATCCCGATTACACCGGCGAATGGCGTTATTACATCGACGGCAAGAGCTGGCTATACAAGATTACCAGGAAGACCAGGACGATTTGCTGGGTAAGTGTTTATCGCAAGAAGTTCACAACGACGTTTTATTTTCCGGATCGAGCAGAGAGCCTGATAGTCAATAGTACGTTGAGAAAGAAGTACATTGAGCAATTCGTCGATGCCAGGCACTTCGGCAAGACCCGGGGATTGACAGTCAACATTCGAAAAGTCGCAGATCTGAGCACCACGAAGAAGCTGATCGCGATCAAGGAGAATTTCAAGTAGCGCCAACCGTCCGCTTCTGGCCGTAAGCGGCCGGTATTGGTGAAAGCAGATACTCATGGTTCCGCAGGACGGTGAATGTTCACTTAAAGTTCCTGCTTGAGGTCGATTTGAGGAAACTCCTCCGCCAGGCCGGCGCCTACACTTCCAGGTAGTCCGCAATTGCTTTTGCTGCTTCGCGACCTTCGAAGACGGCTGTGACGACAAGGTCTGAGCCACGCACCATATCGCCGCCTGCAAACACTTTCGGGTTTGTTGTCTGAAACGGATACTCGCCATGCGTCGCAACACGGATGCGACCACTCGGTAATGCTTCAATCGCATGATCCTCAAACCATGCTGGCGGGTTCGGCTGAAATCCGAACGCGACTATGACGGCGTCGGCCTCGAGCACCTCGTCAGTGCCTGCAACGGGCTGGGGCCGCCTGCGACCGGTGCTATCGGGCTCACCAAGCTCAGTGGTCACAACTTTGACGCCCGTTACGTTCTCTTCCCCAACGATTTCGAGCGGTTGCCGGTTAAAGTGGAATTCGATGCCTTCTTCCTTGCTGTTCTGAACCTCACGCCGTGACCCGGGCATGTTCTCCTCGTCGCGCCGGTAGACGCACCGCACTCTCGTCGCTCCCTGCCGAATCGCTGTGCGAACGCAGTCCATGCCCGTATCGCCACCACCGAGCACGATGACATTTTTGCCCGCCATGTCGATGTAGGGAATCGGCTGCTCTTCATAGCCAAGTTCGCAATAAACATTGGCAACCAGGTACGGCAGTGCCTCGTAAACACCAGGTGTGTCTTCACCGGGGAAGCCGCCGCGAACATATTTGTAGGTACCCATGCCGAGGAACACAGCATCGTACTCGCTGAGCAACTCTGCAAAAGGTTTGTCGTCACCTATCCGCGTATTCAACACGAACTGCACGCCCATGCCTTCGAGAATTTCACGGCGCTTCGCGACAACCTGCTTGTCGAGCTTGAAAGGCGGAATACCGTAAGTCAGCAAACCACCGATGTCCGGATAAGCATCGAATACCACCGGTCGGATACCCTGCCTGGTCAGCACATCGGCCGCAGCGAGACCGGCTGGCCCGGCACCGACGACAGCCACCGACTTTCCGGAATCCGTGATGTGCGACATGTCCGGCCGCCATCCTTGTGCCAGTGCTTCGTCCGTTATGTACTTTTCGATATTGCCGATGGATACGGCTTCGATGCCGTTGTTTAGCGTGCACTCGCCCTCGCACAGTCGGTCCTGTGGACAAATACGGCCGCAGATCTCCGGCAAGGAATTCGTCTGGTGTGACAGTTCCGCCGCCTCGAACAACTTGCCTTGTTCGATGAGGTCCAACCAGTTCGGGATGTAATTGTGAACCGGGCATTTCCATTCGCAGTAGGGATTGCCACAGGACAGGCAGCGGCCTGCCTGTGCTGCCGCATTGGCACCATCGTAATGACCGTAGATCTCGCCAAAGTGCTTGATGCGCTGTTCCGGTGCTTCCTTGTCCGGATCGCGGCGCGGAATTTCCAGGAATTGCAGTGGATGCTTTGCCATCGATCTAGGCCGCCTGCCGCAGAGACTGGATCAACAACCCGAGTTCAGCGGCCTTGGGTTTAACAACCCAGAACTTGGGCAGGAATGTGCGATAGTCATCGAGAATCTGCTCACCCCAGGCGCTGCCTGTCGATTCAACATGCTGCATGATCATCGACCGCAGGTGGTGCAGGTGCGCCTCCATGCTTTCTGGCGTGATGCGGTGAATGTCGATCAGTTCGTGGTTGTAGCGATCGACGAAGCGGCGATCTATGTCGAGCACATATGCGAAACCGCCCGTCATGCCTGCACCGAAATTGACGCCAGTCGGACCGAGCACCGTGACGACACCGTCGGTCATGTACTCGCAGCAGTGATCGCCCGTACCCTCAATGACCGCAGTCGCGCCGGAATTGCGGACGCCGAATCGTTCACCCGCCGTGCCCGCGGCGTACAGTAATCCACCGGTTGCACCGTACAGGCAGGTGTTACCAATGATCGCCGTCTCCCTGGCGACGTATCCTGCGTCTTCAGGTGGCCGGATAACGAGTCGTCCTCCTGCCAT
>CALZHX010000119.1 GCA_945787435.1 uncultured Woeseiaceae bacterium | reverse complement strand
GACGGTCAGCCCTTTGTATCCTGTTACTTCGACATTATCGATATCGACCAGGGCCGAAGCTGCCATCCCGACGCGTTCGTCCGTTGTAAAAAGCGGCGCCTTCGAACCCGGGTTGTCGGCAATTGCGACGACAACGCGATCAAATAACGTTGTCGCCCTTCGTACCAGGTCTTCATGACCCAGCGTGATGGGATCGAATGTTCCCGGATACATGGCGGCGACGGTCATCTTTTCGCTCCTCATTGATCAACCTGCGCGAGTGAGTATCTTACATTTCCAGCGGTCTTCGACTTCAGGATGCGCCAGCCTGGCGGCAGGTCTGTTTCCGGCCGCGCCCGGTCCTCTTCGAGGTAGACCAGGGCGCCGCTACCGAGTACGGACGCCTCATCGAGGAGTCTACACAAATCGCCGAGCATATCCGCGGCAAATGGCGGGTCGAGAAATACAATATCGAATTTCTTGCCCGACGGCGCCGTAAGGAATGTGAGCGCGTCGGCATGCCGCACATCGGCAGCTGATGCGTCGAGCACCTGTGCATTGTCACGAAGAACTTTGGCTGCAAGCGGAGACTTCTCGACAAACACGACATCGCCCGCGCCGCGCGACAGCGCTTCGAGTCCCAGCGCCCCGGTTCCTGCGAACAGATCAAGGCAGCGGGCGCCGGGAACAGTGGGCGTCAGCCAGTTGAAGAGCGTCTCGCGTATGCGCTCCGATGTCGGCCGCAAACCCGGTACATCCGCTATATCCAACAGACGACTGCGCCATTTTCCCGCTACAATACGCAGCCGTCCCGACCGGGGTCTTTTCTTCGATGATGCCACTCGGACAGTTTAGGCGATTCGCCGCCGACAAGTGACCCAACAGGTGACGACAAATAGCGATGTTTGCGAAAAAAGAGAATAACGAACCACGCCAGGGTTTCATCAAGAAGTTGCGTGCGCGCCTGAATCGCGGCGACAGCTGGCTGACCTACGACCTCGCCAACCTCGCGCCCGGCGGAAAGATCGACGAAAACGTTCTCGACGAGCTTGAAGCAGAGCTTGTTATGGCGGATGTTGGCATCGATACGACGACACGCATCATTGAAGATCTGCGGGGCAGTCTCGCCCGTAAGGAGCTTGCAGACGTCGATGCTCTGCGTGCTGGCCTGCAGAGCTCATTAACCTCGATTCTCAAGCCCGTCGCAGTGCCACTGGAAATCGACGAACAACATCGACCGTTCGTCATTTTGATGGTTGGTGTGAACGGCGCGGGCAAGACCACAACCATTGGCAAACTGGCGCGTCGTTTCAAAGAGCAAGGCCTGTCGGTCATGCTTGCGGCGGGCGATACGTTTCGCGCAGCGGCTGTCGAGCAGTTGCAGGCCTGGGGTGAGCGCAATGACGTTCCTGTTGTTGCTCAACAGCCCGGCGCCGATCCGGCAGCTGTTATCTTCGACGCCTGGGAAGCGGCCAGGGCGCGCAACATCGATGTCCTGCTCGCGGATACGGCAGGCCGCCTGCAGAATCAGCAGGGCCTGATGGACGAGCTTACGAAAGTCCGGCGCGTCATCGCACGGCGTGACGACACCGCACCACACGAGATCATGCTCGTGCTCGATGCAAGCCAGGGTCAGAACGCGCTGGTCCAGGCGGAGAAGTTCCATGAAGCGCTCGGCCTGACGGGAATCACCGTGACCAAGCTCGATGGCAGCGCGAAAGGCGGTATCCTGCTCGCTATCGCCAACCAGTTGCAGCTGCCCGTGCGCTTCATTGGAATCGGCGAGTCCGCTGAGGACATGCAGGCGTTTTCGGCGAGCGAGTTTGTCGATGCGTTGCTTGCGAGTGGCCAGTCATGATGATTCAGCTCGATGACGTAACGAAACGTTACCCCGGTGGACAGGAGGCTTTGTCGGGCCTGACTTTGTCCGTCGACAAGGGCGAGATGCTGTTCATCACCGGACATTCGGGTGCAGGGAAAAGTACCTTGCTGCGCCTTATCGCCCTGATCGAGCGCCCAACGAGTGGGCAGGTCATCGTTGACGGCCAGAATACGCGGCGCGTTAAACGGCGCAGGATTCCCGCGTACCGAAGACAGATAGGCATGGTCTTCCAGGACCACAAGCTACTCTACGATCGGCCGGTGTCCGATAACGTTGCTTTGCCACTTGTTATCGCGGGCGTCGGTCATCGTGATGCCGGCCGGCGCGTTCGTGCAGCCCTGGACCAGGTTGGACTGCTGCACAAGGAAAAACAGAACCCGGAAACCCTGTCGGCCGGCGAACAACAGCGTGTCGGCATTGCGCGTGCAATAGTCACGCGACCAAAGCTGCTCATCGCCGACGAGCCGACCGGAAATCTCGATCCGGATTTGTCGCTTGAGGTCATGCGAATTTTTCGTCGCTTCAATGAGGTTGGTGTGACGTTGCTGATCGCAAGCCACGATATTTCGCTGATCGATCGCATGGGCTGTTCGCGCATCGAGCTCGATGCTGGCAATCTCGTTGAGCACGAGGAGGAGGATCCCGCATGGCAGTAACACGTCACTCCGATGCTGTCGCGCCGGTGCGTTCTTCAGGTCCGATATCAATCTGGTTCCTGCGCCATGTCGGCACGTCGATTGGCTCACTCGGGCGTCTGTTCCGACAACCGTTCGCAAGCCTGATGATCATCCTGGTGATCGCGGTCACGCTCGCGATTCCCGCTGCGCTCAATCTTGTTGTCAAGAATGCCCGCACGGTCAGCGAGGGCTGGGACAACGCACTGGATTTTTCGATCTACCTCAAGCGCGCAATAACTGAAAGTGAAGCAGAGGGTCTCGCGAGGCTTATAGAGCAACGCGCCGATGTTGAGAATGTGCGTCTGATCACTTCAAGCGATGCGCTTGAAGACTTCAAGGAGCAATCCGGATTCGGTGCGGCCCTTGATCAGTTGTCTGACAACCCGTTGCCGCACACGCTCGTCGTGCGCCCCGGCCCGGCGAACACCAGCCAGTCAATGATCCTGCTGCAGGAAGAACTGGCCAACCTGCCGGAGGCCGATCTCGTGCAGGTGGATACCGAGTGGGTGCAGCGCTTTCATGCGATTCTCGACATGGTCAGGCAGGCGATTGTCATTGGTGCGTCACTACTCGGCGTCGCTATCGTCGTGATCATTGGCAATACGATTCGGCTGGACATCCAGAACCGCCGCGAGGAAATAGAAGTCACAAAACTGATTGGCGCGAGTAATGCTTTCGTGCGCAGGCCGTTTCTGTGGTCGGGCTTCTGGTACGGCCTTTTCGGCGGTGGACTCGCGCTGGGTCTCGTGCAGTACGGCCTGTTCCTGCTCGAACAACCGGCAGCGCGGCTGGCCGGCCTCTACAAGAGTGGTGTATCGGTTGTCGCGTTGTCGCTGGATGAAAGCCTGGCCATACTGGGCGTCGGCGTCCTGCTGGGGCTCGTCGGGTCGTGGTTTGCCGCCGCGCGACATATGCGACGCATTGAGCCGCGATAGCTGTATTCAACATAATCCAATCAGCAGTTCTGCCCGTAAAATATTGTTTTTATTGATATTATCTCACTGCTCCCCAAGGAACTTCTGCCCCTGTTAGCACTCTAACTGGACGAGTGCTAAAATTGGCGCTGGCAAATGGGAGGTCATCAATGACGACAGCAGTTACAGCAATGAATCACGAGCTAATGATCGCCGGTCCGGTCGGCAGCCTGGATGCGTACATCCATGCGGTCGGTTCGATTGCGGTACTCAGCAAGGAAGACGAGCAGTCGCTCGCCAACCAATTTCGGGATGCGGAAGATCTCGATGCTGCGCGCGAGCTTGTCATGGCACACCTGCGCTTCGTCGTTCACATTGCCAAGGGTTACATGGGCTATGGATTGCCGCTCGGTGACCTGATCCAGGAAGGCAACGTTGGCCTTATGAAGGCCGTCAAGCGATTTGACCCCGACTATGGCGTACGACTCGTGTCATTTGCGGTTCACTGGATTCGCGCCGAGATTCACGAGTTCGTCTTGAAGAACTGGCGCATCGTTAAGGTCGCGACGACCAAGGCGCAGCGCAAGCTGTTTTTTAACCTGCGCAAGAACAAGAAGAGCCTTGCGTGGCTGTCACACGCCGAAACGCAGGCTGTCGCGAAGGACCTTGGCGTCACGCCGAAAGAAGTCACCGAGATGGAACGGCGCCTGAGTGCCCGCGACGCAATTTTCGATCCCGCACCCGACGCCGATGACGAGCGCGCGTTTACACCAGCGGCTTACCTGCCGAGCCCGAACGCCGATCCCGCGGCTCAGGTCGAAAAGACGGACTGGCACGACGATGCAACTCACCGCATGGCCGAAGCCATGACCACGCTCGATGAGCGCAGCCGCCACATTCTCGAAAGCCGTTGGCTCACAGAGAACAAGCAGACGCTGCATGAACTCGCCGATGTATACGGTGTATCCGCAGAACGCATTCGCCAGATCGAAGCTAACGCAATCAAGAAACTGCGCACGGCAATGGCAGTGTAATTAGCGCTACGTCTTGCGACGGTAGCTGATCCAGCCACCGTCCTCGACGCCGTGCGGGTCGTGGTGCGTCCAGTGCAGATGAGGACGCCTAACCGTTGGTCAGCGGCACCATGGTTATCTCTACGCGACGATTGGCCTGGCGGCCCTCGGATGTGCCGTTGTCAGCAATCGGTCGAGACTCGCCCATTCCGACGGTCAGCAAGCGCTGCGATGTAATTTTGCGCGACTCGAAGTACCTGGCGACCGAACTTGCGCGGCGATCAGACAACGCCTTGTTGTAATCGTCGGACCCGGTGTTATCGGTGTGGCCCGCCACTTCGACGATCGTCTGGTCAAACTCCTTCAGTACTTTACTGACGGAATTCAGCACATTGAAGAAATCGGCATTCAGGTCCGCGCTGTTTGTTGCAAACGTGATATTGCCTGGCATGTTCAGCGTGATGTTGTCACCGATTCGCGTAACACTGACACCTGTGCCTTCGAGCTCGGCGCGCAGCTTCGCTTCCTGTTGATCCATGTAGTAGCCGACCGAGCCGCCGGCCAGCGCGCCAACGCCAGCACCAATCAGCGCTCTCTGCCGGCGATCTACGGCATCATCGCCGGACGCCAGTCCGACCACGGCACCAGCGGCCGCCCCTATGAGCGCCCCCTTGGTTGCGTTACTGGTCTCTGACTCGCCCGTATACGGGTTCAGCGTTTCACAACCGGCGGCCAGGGCGGCCACCGCGAGAATTCCGATTTGCAGTATTTTGCTGTTCAATTTGTGTCTCCCAGTTGTCGACCACCATTAGCTGAAATGGCGCCGCTTGCCCATGCGCGTATTTGGCAATGATGCACCTGAACAAGCACTTAATGAAGGCCCTTATGTAGAATGACTGACCCGACGATGAGAATGGCAATGACCGAGACCGACGGCTGGCTCAAGCACTATGAAGATACCCACCAGGACCTGACCTACCCGGTCGTCTTCTGGGCAGCGGTACCGATGGTTGTGCTCGGCACTGTCGGCATATTGTGGGCCCTGCCTATTCCCGATGAGTTCTTCGAGATCTCGCCACTGCTCAATTGGGGTACGGCATTTCTCATGGCCGCGGCTGTCTACTACTTCATCATTTCGGTGTCGCTGGCAATCGGAATGTTGCCTTTTATCCTCGGCGTAGCAGGCATCCAGGTGTGGCTCGGCCAGTCGGGTTTTTCGCCGCTGCGCGTATCGATCGGCCTGTTAGTCGCCGGTATCATCGGCCTCTGGCTGGGGCACCGGAATGAGAGTAGTCTGCGCCCCGTACTACAAGATCTTCAGCTAATGATGATAGGCCCGGCGTGGTTATTGTCGGTCCTGTATCGCCGCATCGGAATACCATTTTGAACTCACGAAATACCAAACTGAATCCACTCGATCTCTTTGATGTTCGCTCGGAACTGAGCGACGAAGAGAGCATGGTGCAGGAAACTGTCGCTCGCTTTGTGGATGACGCGGTCATCCCATTGATGCGCGAGGCCTTTGAGCAACACACGTTCCCGAAGGAGCTCATTCCGCAGGTTGCAGAGCTGGGACTTTTCGGCAGTTCGATCGACGGCTACGACTGTGCCGGTCTCAACAGCGTCTGCTACGGCCTGATCTGCCAGGAACTTGAGCGCGGTGACAGCGGCCTCAGGAGCTTCGTGTCGGTGCAGAGCAGCCTCGTCATGTATCCGATTCACGCCTATGGTTCTGACGAGCAGAAAGACCGTTGGCTGCCGCCGCTGGCGCGGGGCGAGGCTATAGGTTGCTTCGGTCTGACCGAACCGCATGGCGGATCCGACCCGAGCAATATGAAAACGCATGCGAAACGCGATGGCGATGACTGGGTCATCAACGGCGCGAAGATGTGGATCACGAACGGCTGCCTGGCGGATGTCGCCGTTGTCTGGGCAATGACAGAAGAAGGCGTGAAGGGATTTCTCGTTGAGAAGGACGCTCCGGGGTTTACAACGCAGGAGATCGAGAACAAGTTTTCGCTGCGCGCGTCGGTAACGTCAGCACTGTTTTTTGACAACGTTCGCGTACCCGACTCCAGCGTCTTGCCCGGTATCACAGGGCTCAAGGGACCGCTGAGCTGCCTGACCCAGGCTCGCTACGGTATTTCATGGGGCGTCATCGGCGCCGCACAGGCCTGCCTCGATGAAGCTCTTCGTTACTCGGATGACCGGGTGCTGTTTAACCGGCCGATCTCGCATACGCAGACTATCCAGATCCGGCTCGCCGATATGGCGCGGCGCATTACGACGGCCCAGCTACTAGCGCTGCGTCTCGGACGTATCAAGGACCAGGGCAATCTCAGCCCGTCACAGGTATCGCTGGCCAAGTGGAACAACTGCCGCGCCGCAATCGATATTGCGCGCGATGCGCGTGACATTCTTGGTGGCGCCGGTATCAGCGCCGAGTATGTTCCCGTTCGGCACATGCTCAACCTGGAAAGTGTCATCACTTATGAAGGTACCGAGACAATTCACCAGCTTGTCATCGGCAAGGAGTTGACTGGCGTCAATGCCTTCGGATGATGCGCGATTGAGCGCCGATCGCCTGCCCGCGAACCGCGATGTCTGGCGCATCGCCGCGCCAATGATCCTGTCCAATATTTCCGCGCCATTGCTCGGCATGGTGGACACGGGTGTTACCGGACACCTCGACAGCCCGACTTACCTGGGTGCCGTTGCGATCGGCAGCACGATCTTCGGGTTCCTGTATACCGGGATGAATTTCCTGCGTATGGGCACAACAGGTATCGCGGCACAGCGCTTCGGCGCGGATGATAATGACGGACTGCGCGTTGCTCTTGGCCAGGCCATCATCGTCGCCGTGCTCAT
>CALZHX010000118.1 GCA_945787435.1 uncultured Woeseiaceae bacterium | reverse complement strand
GCTCAAGGAAGACCTCAACCACCTTGGTGCTGAAGACCTGCATCAGCTACAACGAGCGTGGGAACTTCAGCACAGGGTCCTGGCTTCTGAGTCCGTTACGCATCACACAATGTTCCGCAAGGAAACGCGCTGGCCCGGGTACTACTATCGCGGCGATCATATGAAGCTCGACGACAAAGACTGGCATTGCTTCACCTTGTCCCAGTACGACCGTGAGTCGGGTGAATGGGCAATGGAAAAGGCGCCCGTGTATCACATCGTCGACTAGGGCGTGTTACTAGCCCAGATCAGCGATACCCACATACTTCTGCCAGGGTCGGAGCATCCTGCAGCTGAGCTGCGGGCCGACTGTCTGCGGCGGTCTGTTGCAGATATCAACCGCCAACAGCCAGATGCCGTGATCTTCACCGGCGATACGGTGCAGCATGGCATGGCAGAAGAGTACGCATACCTGCGTGAGCTTCTTGCACCACTCGATGCACCGCTTTACCTGGTAGCGGGTAATCGCGATGACAAGATCGCCATGCGTGCGGCATTTGACGACCAGGCGTACTTGCCCGGGGACGGAGACTTCCTCCACTACGTGGTCGAGGACCATGCGGTACGGCTTGTCGCGCTGGATTCAACATCCCCGGGGGAGCGCAAGGGCGTTTTCTCCGCAGAGCGCCTGGACTGGCTGGACACCGTGTTGAAAGAACAGCCAAACCGGCCGACCTTGCTGTTCATTCATCATCCGCCCTTCGATGTTGATGACCACTATCTTGGCGGTTACCGCCGACCCGAAGAGGCTGCTGCGCTGACTGACCTGGTTAGCCGCCACGCACAAGTCGTGGGGCTGCTCTGTGGTCATGTGCATTGGCCGGTCGAGCGCGATTGGGCCGGCACCGTGGCGCGCATCATGCCAAGCATAGCCATCGACGTTCGCAAAGGCGTCGATGAGGTCGAGGCCCGGGAGCGTCCTATCTATATGCTGCACCGGCTCGCGGACCAGGACCGCCTTGATAGCCAGTTCAGGATGGTTGCCAGCACGCCTTGATTCTTCACCTGGTTTCCTATCGTGCGTGCTTCCTCAGCCGGATTAATGTGAACCGGCTTTTATTGCCATATGAGACTCCTGTCTCAGTTTGGTTTGTAGTGCCTGACCAATAATGACTGCTGGAATCAAAAGCTTACACACCAGTGAGGTCGTGACATGAGAACCAGGAGTCAAACATCCCGAAGCGCGTGGAGCGTGGTGATAGCCGCTGCGGCACTGACGCTTGGCGCCTGTGACGCCGCTAACGAAGCCATCGACGCAATTGACGACATCGGCAACGACGCTGAGGTCCACTACTATGTGTCGCTCGGCACATCGTTATCGGTCGGTGTGCAGCCCAACGGCGTTGGCATACTGTTGCCCACTGACGATGGTTATGCGGACGAGCTCTACGACCGTATCAAGCCTGCGTTCGAAGCCGCCGGGGCGCAACCTCGCGAACTACGGCTCGTCAAGCTCGGCTGCCCGGGAGAGACCCTGGACAAAATGACGAACGGCGGAAGCTGTCCGTATCTGGCGGGTTCTCAGCTCGAAGCTGCGACCGACTTTCTCGACGACAATGCGGACAGAGTCCACCTGCTTACGATAGATATCGGCGGCAACGATTTTCGTGACGCGGATTGCATTGATACCGCGGTAGATATTGACTGTGCGACTACCGTGTCGATGCAAATCGCGACCGACCTTGCTGCTGTTTTGGCCGCTTTGAATAACGCCGCTGACCCCGCCACAACCATAGTCGGCATGAACTACTACAATCCGTACCTTTCATCGTGGCTGGATGATGCCGCCGGTCAGGCGTTAGCCGTGGAGGCAGCCCAGGCCGTGAGTATTGTGACGGACGTTCTGGGCACGACTTACGGCACGGCCGGAATTCCAATAGCCGATGTGGCTGCTGCATTCCAGTCTGATGACTTCGCCACTATCGTGCCTTATCCACTGCCGGCGCCGAATGATCAGCTGCCGGTTAGTGTGGCGAACATCTGCGACTTCACGTACATGTGCGATGCAGATCCTGTAGGGCCCGATATCCATGCCAAAGATGCCGGATACAGACTGATTGCGGACACCATTGCGGCGATACTGCCCTGATAGCCGGCATTCGGTGGTAGTTTTTTCATGCCACAGCAAAAAACAGGGGCCAGTCGGCCCCTTTTTTTTGTCCGGCTACTGAGTGCACGAACTTAACAGCGGTAAATCTACGTATAGAATCACTTCCTAAATTAGGTAATTCTAATATAGAGATAATGTTGCGCTTGAGCGAGCGGCCCCGACCAGGAGACGGACATGAAGTTCGGTACACGATGGCCCCCGGTACCAGCCGGAATCCTATTAGGAATTAGTATGTTACTGGCTTTTGTTGTTGCCGGAAGGGGTATAGGCGCGAGCGGTGCGATGACTCGTTTCGTCGCATGGGTGCAGCACGGTCTTTTCCCGGCTGCCACCGAGCAGAGTGCCTATTTTGGCAAGTATTTCGCCGACGGAGCGCATCCGCTTAACGACTATGTCGTGTTTCTCATGGTTGGCTTGCTGGTCGGGAGCTTCGTTGCCGCCTGGCTAAGTGGTGAGCTTCGTATCGAAGTCTTGCGCGGGCCGCGAAGTTCAGTCGCGTACCGCCTTGTGCTCGCACTGGCAGGTGGCGTTCTGGCCGGGTTCGCGGCTCGCCTCGCGCGCGGCTGCACGAGCGGGCAGGGGCTGGTCGGTGGCGCTGAGCTTTCTGTCGGCGCGTGGGTTTTTCTAATGTGTATTTTTGCTGGTGGCTGGATGGCCGCCTGGTTCGTGAGAAAACAATGGATATGATCGCACCGCTCGCCAAGACGGGCGTGATTTCGTCTTCTCTCAATCTCTGGTTGGCCGTGCCAATTGGTTTCATATTCGGGTTTGCGCTGTTTCATGCCGGATTCACTGACAGCCGCCGAATCGCGTGGGCGTTCTATTTCAAAGACGTCGGTGTTCCGGTTGTCATGTTCTCGGCGATAGCGACCGGCATGCTCGGTCTGTGGGGACTGAGCCTGATCGGATTCCTGGACATCTCGATGGTCTACATGCTGCCGACTTTTCTACTGCCAATGGCCGTCGGCGGCTTAATCTTCGGTCTCGGAATGGTAATAGGCGGC
>CALZHX010000117.1 GCA_945787435.1 uncultured Woeseiaceae bacterium | reverse complement strand
GCTCGAGCTTCTGCTTCAATTCGTCGACCGTGCGCTTGACGTGCGCCAACTCCTGCGTGGTGATGACCTGCGGCACCATGATTTCGGGCTGCGCATCAACCCCTTCCTTACTGCAGTGTGCTGCGGCCTCAAGAATTGCCTGGATCTGCATCGCATAGATCTCGGGATACGTAATGCCAAGCCTTACACCACGATGGCCGAGCATCGGGTTAGTTTCCTCCAGCTCACGAACCTTCTTCAGCATTCTCTCTTTCTTGATCAGCGCGTCAGTCACATGCTCCTCGCTGAGCTCGCTAAATGCTTCGGGCAACGGCGGCGCCGCCTCGATCGAGGCAAGCGCTGTTTGCCGACCCCGAACGACATCGCGGTAGAGGCGCAGGCGCTTAATTTCATCACGCAACTGTCCTGCGGTGGGCAGGAATTCGTGCATCGGTGGATCAAGAAGGCGCACAGTTACCGGGTCAGGTGCCATAACTGTGAACAACTCGATGAAGTCCTGGCGCTGTATGGGCAGTAACTTGTCGAGTGCCGCCTCCCGTTCGTCGCGGTCGTTCGCAAGGATCATGTCAATGACGATCGGCAAGCGGTCGCTCGCATTGAACATCCGTTCTGTGCGGCAAAGCCCGATACCCATCGCGCCATAGCCGTGCGCCCTCTTTGCTGCTGCGGGGGTATCGGCGTTGGCCATGACCTTTAACCTGGACGCCTCGTCGGCCCATCCGAGCAGAGTTTTCAGGTCGTCGGAGAACTGCGCCTCCAGTGTCGGTACGGCACCCAGGTAGACATTGCCTGTCGCGCCATCCAGCGTGATGACATCACCTTCGTGAATCACGCGCTCCCCGACTCTTGCGATCCGTAACGCGACATCGACCTCGATGCCTTCGGCACCTGCGACGCAGGGCTTGCCCATACCACGAGCAACAACCGCAGCGTGAGAAGTCTTGCCACCACGGCTGGTCAATATTCCTTCCGCAGCGAAGAAGCCGTGAATGTCCTCGGGTCGCGTTTCTTCGCGAACGAGAATGAGTTTCTCGCCGGACCTGCCAAGCTTTTCGGCCAGGTCAGCGTCAAATACGCACTTGCCCGCAGCTGCGCCCGGGGACGCTGGCAGGCCGGTTGCGATCGGATCTACCGCGCTGGAAGGATCCAGGCTTGGGTGTAACAGCTGCTCCAGCAGTTCAGGATCAATCCTGAGTAGTGCCTCTTCCTTCGTGATGAGGTCTTCTCCGAACATGTCGACCGATGTCTTGACCATGGCCGATGCGTTCATTTTGCCGTTACGTGTCTGCAGACAATAAAGCGTGCCTTTTTCGATCGTGAACTCGTAGTCCTGCACTTCGCGATAGTGAGACTCGAGCTTGTTACGCAGTTCCACCAATTGTGCGAACTGCGTTGGCATCTCCTCCTCCATTTGCTGCAACGGTTTCGGTGTGCGTATGCCTGCAACGACGTCTTCGCCCTGTGCGTTGACGAGGTATTCGCCAAACATCTCGTTCTCACCCGTGCCGGGATTGCGCGTAAAACCAACGCCCGTTGCACAATCGTCGCCCATGTTACCGAAGACCATCGTGCAGATATTGACAGCGGTACCATTCGCCATCTCCGGCGTTACGTGGAACTCGCGCCGATAGTCCACTGCTCGTTTTCCCATCCACGAACGGAACACGGATTCGACAGCGAGCTGCAATTGCATCATTACGTCCTGCGGGAAATCGCGGCCCGTTTCACGGCGTACCACCGCAAGAAACTTCTGACTAATGTCCTTCAGGTGTTCAGCGTCCAGCCCAACATCGGCTTTGACGCCGGCGCGGTTTTTTACTTCCTCGAAATGCTCATCGAACTTTTCATCACCGATGCCAAGTGCAACTTTGCCAAATAGCTGAATGAAGCGGCGGTAGGCATCATAGGCGAACCGTTCATCGCCCGTCTGCTCGATCAGGCCCGCCAGCGTCTCATCGTTGAGCCCCAGGTTCAGGATCGTGTCCATCATTCCCGGCATCGACATGGCTGACCCGGATCGTACGGAAACGAGCAACGGGTCCGGGCCCGTCCCGAAGGTCTTGTTAGTAGACGTTTCAAGCATACCGATCTGCTCCGTGACGGACTCCATGAGCCCCGCCGGTAGCTGATCCTGATCAAGATAATCGAGGCAGGCCTCGGTCGTAATGACGAACCCAGGTGGCACATTGATGCCAATCTGGGTCATTTCACACAGATTTGCGCCCTTACCGCCAAGGAGCTTTCTGTTCCGGCCATCGCCATCGGCGAAAGAGTAAACATGTTTATTATTCATGGACTTAGCTGCCTCAATATTGAACTGAATTGCCTACCGAATGATCGCAAATGGACTCATTCCAGACCATTGCGGCAAACCACTAGCAACAGTGGTCAGCACGGACACACCTCCGCGATTCGCGCCGCGACTGATAAGATATGCGAATGGTACGGCGCATCGCAATGCTTACGGTCGGGCTGCTTCTGGTAGTCATTGCCACGTACAGCGTTTATCTTGCTGTTCCTCGCTATGACTACTTCCTCGAGCGTACCGGCACGCTGGTCGACGCCGAAGTCATGGAGGAACAGCGGACGACTGATCGCAGTTACACGGTTCGCCTTAAATCGTCCACCGGCCTTGAAGTCGACATGCGTGTGCTGCGGCCTGAGGTTGACGTTACGCAAAGACTGCCCCTTGTGCTCATACTCGGCGGGCAGAAAACGGGCAAGGATGCGATAGACCTCGTCGGAAACGCCGACGGCATCGCCTTCGCGGCGATCGACTATCCTTACGATGGCAGCCAGGACCTCGACGGATTCTGGAAGTCCATAGTTGCCATCCCGGCGGTGCAGCGCGCGTTTCTCGATTCTCCACCTGCTGTGTCACTGGCCCTGACCTGGTTGTTGCAGCAGGAGTGGATTGATTCAAACCGGACAGAGCTGGCTGGGGCGAGCCTGGGCGTGCCCTTCGCTTCCGCGGCAGGCGCGCTCGACAAGCGCTTCAGTCGCGTCTGGATGCTGCATGGCGGAGGCGACAACGTCAGCTGGGTCAGTCATAACGCACGTCGACATATCGACAACGATGTCTTGCGGCGGCTGACAGCCCGCACGGCATTGTTCATCGTTCACGGCAGGTCGTTCGATACGAGGCGCTGGATTCCCGAAATCGCACCACGGCCGCTGGTCATTGTCGCAGCACGCAACGACGATTATGTGCCGCCCGAGGCACAGGAACCACTCATCGAAGCCGCACGGAGTGACCATGTCGAACTCATCTGGACCGAGGGGCGGCATATCGGTCCCAGTCGCGGCGACGAGCTGCAACAGCTTCTCATCATAGTGCGCGACCGTATCCTCGGCTCTGAACGACGACTGACCGGCCCCGTTCACCCGATCGAAGCCCTGCAATGGACCGGGCCCGATGCCGGTGAGCTTGTGTCCTTGCCCGACCTCAACGACATCGACGCCTTCCTGCGCCTTGAGCTGGTTGATCGTTTCGGTGGGCAGCTCGATACTTTGCTTGTCACCGACGCGCTGATCGACAAGATCGTGGCAACAATCGACAATCTCCCACGCAGTCATGTCGCCGAGCGCGTTCGACCCGTCGGCAGAGTTTCGGGTGCATTCACGGCTGATGCCCTGGATGACGGTGTATCAGTGTTGAACGAATCGAATTTCGACCGCTACCGGATGCTTGTCGACCTGTTTACGCTTGCCGATCCCGACAGCGTTAGCGACATATACCGGCGCTACTACCCGTTGCTACAAAAAGCGTATGAGTCGCTCGGCTACCCGAACAGCTATTTCAACGATCGCGTAGTTGAGGTGATCGACCACTTGCTCAAGACGCCAGATCCTGGGGAGCCAGTGCGGCTGGTCAGACCGCACGTCCTGTACGAATTCGAGAATCCCGAGTTTGAGGCCCTTTCGAGCGGGCAGAAATTCCTGCTCCGAATGGGTACTGAAAACGCCGCCCGCACCAAAAAGGCGCTGGCGGCGCTGCGTGACCGAATTACCTGAAGATTGGCGTTTACGTTGCCGAGCTAGGTTGCCGAGGCAGCGGCAATGCTGCCAATGGACGCATCGAGCATCGCGTCATAGTCTTCCGCACTCTGGTTAACATTCAACCCCTCGGACAATGCGCGTGAGAAACTTGCAACCATGCCGTTCTGGCGTGAGAGCCGGTCGTTCGCCTCGTCGCGCGAATACCCACCAGACAGGGCTACGACGCGGGCGACGTTCGAATGCGCAACACAATCCGCGTAGAGGTTGTCCTGCTCAGGCAACGTCAGCTTGAGCATGACGACTTCATCCGCGCTCAGATTGTTGAGTTGATCCATGATCGCCGCGTGCAGAATGTCTTCTGCAGCCGCTTTGTCGGGGCAATGAATATCAACCTCGGGCTCGATGATGGGCACGAGCCCTGCCGCGACAATCTGTCGCCCAACGTCGAACTGCTGATCAACAACAGCCTTGATACCTTCCGCATTGGCTTGCTTGATGACTGAGCGCATTTTCGTGCCGAAGATCCCGGCTGCTTTTGCTTTCGCCAACAGGGCATCAAGATCCGGTATCGGGTTCATGACCTGCGCACCATCGACCTCGTCAGCAAGCCCCTTGTCGACCTTGAGGAATGGCACGACGTTTTTTACGTTCCAGAGATAGGAGGCCGTCGACTGCCCTTCAACTTCGCGATCCATCGTGTTTTCGAACAGGATTGCGCCGAGGATGCGATCGCCGCCGAATGACGGGCTCGTCATGATGCGTGTACGCATCTCATGAACAACCGAAAACATCTCGTCGTCGTTCGACCATGCATCCGGCGTAACGCCATATAGGCCCAGTGCCTTGGGTGTGCTGCCACCACTCTGGTCGAGTGCGGCGATGAATCCAGGGGCGGTTTTGATCTTGTCGAGTTGCTGTTCGTTATTGCTCACGATGCTACCTGTCTGTTAAATGTACTGAATGAAAAGGTGAACGGGATTCTACATGAGACAGGCGGAATATCGAGCACAACCGCGCCGATTCCTGGCGCTCACCCTGCTGGCGCTGGCAGGCCTGGCCGGTCCCGCCTTTTCTTCGCCGCTTTTTGACGACGACTCGGTCATCGAGATCCGGCTGAGTGGTCCACTCAGAACGCTGTCCAGGGACAAAAAGAGCGCAAAACGAGTCGAATATCCGTTTCTGCTCAGCGTCGACGGCACGGACATCCCGGTGGATATCCGGGTCCGCGGCAAGAGCCGCACAATCGTTTGCGGATTTCCCCCGTTGCGCCTGCGGTTTTCGGCCAAAGACACCCGTCAGACGGTGTTTGCGGGCCAGAACAAACTCAAGCTTGTCACACACTGCAAATCCAACCGGCCGGCGTTCGAAAACAACACACTCGAAGAATACACGGCGTATCGCATATTCAACCTGATATCCGATGCGGGTTACCGGGTGCGCCTGTTACGGATTCACTACGAAGATACAGACGCTAGGCTCAAGCACCTTGACCGTCCCTATTACGGATTTCTTATCGAGTCTGACCGGGAGCTAGCCGCGAGAATTGACGGCGAAGTGTCCACGATCGGTGGCGTCCCGTACTCACGCCTCAATGACGCTCAGACGGCTCTCGTCAATGTTTTTCAGTACCTGATTGGCAACACGGACTGGTCATTCGTCAGTGCAGAAGGTGAAGATGAATGCTGCCATAACGTTCACCTGATCGAAAAATACGGTGGCCTCTATCCCATTCCTTACGATTTCGATTTTTCCGGGCTCGTCAACGCAAATTACGCCAAGCCAAACTCGACTGTCGGAAAGAGCCGCGTCACGCAGCGTGTATACCGCGGCTACTGCAAACTGCCGATTAACCGGGTCGCAGCGGCACTGGAAAAAGTTATGGCGTTACGCGAGTCGATCATGTCGGTGGTGGAGCATTCACCGGTCGTGGGTGACGAGGACACCGACTCCAGAGTGCGCTACATCGGCGACTTTTTCGAAGAAGCCGAGAATTCTGCGAAACTGCTTAAGCAGTTTGACGGCGACTGCGTCGGATCCCGATAAGGCAAGCGAGCAGCCAAAGGAAAAACGGGCCAGTTGTGCCGCCACCGGAACTGTCATCCGGGTCTTTGACCTCGATCCTGCCGTTGCGACTGTTGTCTGACGGAGCAAGGTCAGTCTCGAGAGCTGACAGTGACACTGTAACCCTCGGGTTGCCTGCCGTTATGCCTCTGGCAGTAACGCTGATTGTCGAAT
>CALZHX010000116.1 GCA_945787435.1 uncultured Woeseiaceae bacterium | reverse complement strand
CAGTGGAATCCGTGCAGGACTTCGAAGCGGCGCTGGAACGATTGCGCAAGAACTACGACATTCACATCTACCCGGGGGCCGATCACGCGTTCGCGAATCCGACCGGCACCGCGTATAACGCAACTGCGGCCGAGGATGCCTGGCAGAAAACCGTGGAGTTCCTGGACCTTCACCTGGCTATTAACGAGGACGGCTCGCCCTGAATTTCGGCTGCTGCATCGCAATGCAGCCTCACATCCAGCGCGCGTGACGCATAAGTAATCGACTCACCTGCTTCGCTCGTGCAGCGAAGTGACACGTGAGCCGTTAGCGCATCTTTGACGATAAGGGTGTCACCAGCAGTCGGGGACTCCATCGGGCAGAAGTTTTCCACAGCAATAGGTGATACCTGCCTTGCGGGTATCGTAATACGGGTCGCTATAGGCGCTGCCTCGCCGAGGTCGGTGGTCGTCAGCGCCTTTTGCGTGTCGGCAATACTGATTGATATTGATGCAATCTCAGCGTTCGCATCGCATTCGGCGTCAATGCGCAGCAGGAACTCGAGCGACGGTGGTTTTATGAGCCTGCGGCCCTCCGCAAGTGGTTTGACCGCGACCGCAGCCGGGTCTGCGTCGACATCCAGGTTCACAGCGTTCTGTGCCCAGCCGAACGACGCGAACAAAACTGATGAGGAAAAAAGGTAAAATAGCTTCACGGGCATGCAACAAAGACTACGATAAGGTGGTCATAAAGCAAACTGCTGTGACTGGCAAAGTAGTGATTACGGAATAGCGAGGACAACCCTTGATCCAGAAGACCATCCATTGGACCTACAAGACGGCACGACGTGTCGCGATAGCCGTTCTGGGCAGCACGATCATCGCGATCGGTATTGTCATGATCGTTGCACCGGGCCCCGCATTGATTGTCATCCCGATCGGCCTGGCTATTCTGGGTATTGAGTTCGCTTTTGCCCGGCGCTGGCTCAAGAGCCTGCGCGAGACCATCAGTAATGGAATGGCTGGCGTACGCGCCAAGCGTGCCGAAGCGCGTCGCAATAGCGTACAGGGCTAGGAAAAAGAAAGGCGCCGGAGGACTGATTCGGTTGCCGATTCAGCGGGCCTCCGACAAGGAGGTCTCCGGCGCCCAGGGTTTAACGGCAGGGGGGATTGCCGCTGGGCCTTTTGGGCCCTTGTTCGCCAGCGATCCTGCTGACGAGTTCCGGTTATCGGGCGATCAGGCATTTCGGGGGAGAGACTCCTGACGCCGCATCTCCGGAAACCTTAGTTTGTGGTCGATGACTCGATTTTCAAGGTACCCTCAAAAAGGTTGGCGTCATCGGCCAACGCTGTATTGGCTGCCGACGTCACCGCGAAGAGCACGATAAGTACGCCCAGAACGGCCAGTACGTTTTCAATTTTTCCAGTTCTCATGATTAATCCTTTAAATTTGCGAGCGTCGCCCCAAGCGACTCTGTTGTGTTTGATACAATCCTGCTTTCCTAAATGCACAAGCCGTGCCAACTCTTCAATCCTTTTATAAACAGTGACTTACTGAGAAAAGGAAGTCACGGAATTTCGTAAATAACGAAAAATCGTAAGTATTGTTACGAAATTTCGTATACAGTCCCGCGATGACCCGCTTCGAGGACTATCAATGGCTGTTTCGCAAGTCGCCCGCTATGGCGACCTCAATTGGCGAAGACGGCAATTACCTGGACGTCAATGACGCGTTCCTCGAGCGGCTTGGCTACGATCGCCAGGAAATGGTGGGTCGTCGGCCGAGCGATTTTGTGACCGCCGAATCGGCGCAACGCATCGAGGAGGAGTTTCTTCCCGCACTGCGGCGTACGGGAAAGCTGGAGAACAAGCCAATCGGTTTCGTATCGTCATCAGGTGAGACTATCGACTGCATGACCAACTCGTTGGTCGAATACGATCCGAGCGGAGCTTTCGTGCGCACGGTGGCCCTCTACACAGAGATCGGCGACGAGGCGCGAGCCACTTTCAAATATCGCGAGTTGTACCGGTCGACACCGGCCATGCTGCACACAGTGGATGGCGACGGGAACATCGTGACGGTCACGGATCACTGGCTGCAGAAGCTGGGCTACCGGCGCGACGAAGTTGTCGGGCGCCCCACGACCGACTTCTTCAGCGAGTCGGATCGACAGCGCTATGAAGAAGGTCGACTCAAAGAACTGCTTGCGCAGGGTGACTTCAATAATGAAGCACGCCAGGTAGTGACCCGGGAAGGGCGCGTCCTCGACCTGCTTGTATCGGCCATTTCGCATCGAGATACGAATGGCAAGGTCGATCGAATGTTGATCGCATCCAAAGATGTCACCGAGCGATTGCGTGCTGAGCGTGAGTTGCGCACAGCGCTCGCGGAGAACGCAAGCCTGCGCAAGGAACTCGAGCGCGAACGCGACTACCTGCGTGAAGAAGTCAATGTTGCGATGAATTTCGGCCGCATTATCGGGACCAGCGCGGCGCTGAAAGTAATGCTCAAACAGGTTGAGGCCGTCGCCGAGACGCCCGCCAGCGTCCTGCTGCTTGGGGAGTCGGGTGTCGGAAAGGAACTGGTCGCGCACGCGATTCATACGCGGAGTGCACGGGCAAATGGTCCGCTCGTAAAGGTCAACTGCGCATCAATCCCCAAGGAACTGTTCGAGAGCGAGTTCTTCGGCCACGTCAAAGGCGCCTTCACAGGTGCGCATCGCGACCGAATCGGGCGTTTTCAGCTCGCGGATGGCGGCACGATATTTCTCGATGAGGTTGGCGAAATTCCACTCGAACTACAGGGTAAGCTGTTGCGCGTTTTGCAGGAAAACGAATTCGAGCGTGTGGGCGACGACGTAACAAAGTCGGTCGATGTACGTGTGGTTGCGGCCACCAACAGGAATCTCGAACAGCTGATTGTCGACGGTGAGTTTCGCGAAGACCTGTTCTATCGCCTTAGTGTCTTCCCTGTGGAAGTGCCGCCATTGCGTGATCGCGGCGAAGACATCATGCAACTCGCGCAGAATTTTCTTGAGCGCGCGCAGAGTGACTTCGGGCGTCCAGAGCTTACGCTGACGCGTGCGCAGGCCAATAATCTCCGTAACTACGACTGGCCGGGTAACGTCAGGGAATTGAAAAATGTCATCGAGCGTGCCGTAATCCTGTCGCCGGGCAACGTGCTTCGGCTCGACTTGTCGATGCCAAATATTCGTGTCGTCCGGGAGCGCGAGCAAGCCCCGACACAGGCGCGAAAAAGCGGCATTCTTACCGAGAAGGAAATGCGCGAATATCAAAAGCAGAATATAGTTGCGGCGTTGCAAGAGACAGGCTGGCGGGTTTCAGGACCCGAAGGAGCGGCGGAGTTGCTTGGTGTAAAACCGACTACGCTGGCGGACCGGATTCGCACGTTCGGCATCAAGAAGCCTACACAATGATGCGAATGCTAGCGGCGACCATTGCCGCCTTGTTGATGTCGACCCCCGGTATTGCCGCAGATGCAGAGCTGCCGCAGCCGGTGGAAAAAAGACTGGATCACCGCCAGATCCCCCACGAGACGACAAGCATCTACGTCGAGGACCTGGAGACCGGCGATGTCGTCGTGCGCTGGAACGAGACGGTGCCAAGAAACCCCGGTTCGACAATCAAAATGCTGACGACGCTCGCGGCGATCGACATGCTTGGGCCGACATATACGTGGCAGACCGATGTCTATGCCCTCGGACCCGTAGCTGACGGTACGCTACAGGGTGACCTGTTGATCAGGGGACATGGCGACCCATTCATGGTTACCGAGCGCGTGTGGCAAATGCTGCGTCGCATTCGCCAGGCCGGCATCAACGAGATCTCCGGAGACTTGATACTCGACGACAGCTACTTCGAGGTGGACGATCACGATCCGTCGGCATTCGATCGTCAGCCACTACGAGCTTATAACGTTGCGCCGAATGCGTTGTTGATGAATTACAAGGTGGTGCGCTACTGGTTCGAACCTCTTCCAGAGACAGGCAAGGTCAATATCTGGATGGATCCGTCACTCGCCAATCTTAGTGTCGACAACCGGCTTACCCTGTCCCAGCGTAGTTGTCGCGGTTACCAGCGTGGAATAACAATCGCGGCGAATGACGCGGTTGATCGCATGACATTCAGCGGCAGATTTCCGAACGGTTGCAAACGCTACGCGATGGACAGGGCGGCATTGGATCACAAAGGCTTTGCCTACGGTCTGTTTACATCCCTGTGGCGGGAATCGGGCGGCATATTTGACGGCAGCTGGCGCAGCGCCGTTGCGCCCGAGGATCAGGAACCACTCCTTGAGTTCCGTTCGTTGCCGCTGACAGACGTGATCGCTCGCGTAAACAAGCACAGCAACAATGTCATGGCGCGTCAGCTCCTGCTTACGTTGTCGGCCGAGGTCCTGGGGCCACCTGGCACCGAGGCCGGTGGGCGCAGGGTTGTTGGTAACTGGCTGCACGAGAAAGGACTCGAGTTCAGCGAACTCGCGTTCGACAACGGCGCAGGTCTGTCCCGGGCGGCTCGCATTACAGCGGCCGATTTTGGCGCAATGCTGCGCTTTGCGTGGCAACAGCCCTATATGCCGGAGTACGTGTCGTCACTGTCACTGGCAGGCCTGGATGGCACGCTGCGCTATCGCATGGACGACGGGCCGCTGGAAGGGTCGGCGCACCTGAAGACCGGCTCACTGGACCACGTCGCCGGAATCGCGGGCTATCTGCAGTCGCGCGCAGGCAGACGATTTGCTGTTGTTGTGCTGCAGAATCACACCGATATTCACCGCGGATTTGGTGATGAAACGCAGGAAGCGCTGTTGCGGTGGCTCTACGAGCAATAGCCTGTAGTAGACTCTCGCATGATCGTTTGGGGAGATCTGTAATGCGAACACTTCTTTTTGTGCTGACGCTGCTGCCACTGGCCGTAGCGGCAGAGACGGCGTATGTCACTGACACGTTGCAGCTTGGGCTGCACCAGGCACAGGATACGAGCGACCGGCCATTTCGTAATCTCGATAGCGGCCAGGAAATGGAGGTGTTGTCGCGAACTACGTACTACGCCAATGTGGAGCTTCCCGACGGCACACGGGGCTACGTCAAAGCCGGATTCCTCGTTGACGCCAAACCGGCAAAACTGATTGTCGCGGAGACGCAGGCTGAATCCGACCGGCTGAAGCAGGAACTGGAAGAGTTACGTCAGTCGTTTGCTGCGCCGGCCGCGACAATAGACACACTCAAGCAACAGACTGCAGACCTGCAGGCACGGCTTGATGCAAGTGAGGCTGCCGCCGCGAACCTGGGCGACGAGAATAGCGGTCTTCGAAATCGCCAGGCGCAGTACAAGAACAGTATGCCACTGCAATGGGTGGGTGGTGCCGCAGTGGCGTGCCTGGTTGGCGGTTTCCTGCTTGGATTGTGGTGGGTGGATCACCGCAGTCGCAAACGTCACGGTGGCATCCGCATTTATTGATGGCCTACGCGGCTTCGATAATGTCGTCGCGGCAGCCGCCGCGTACCGGAAGCCGGGCGTCCCTGAACAGAGAGTCGATATCGGTCTGAGAACGAACGTGGCGCGTCTGTTCGAGTTGATCGGTGGTTATGTGCGGTGCGAACAATTGCACGAAGTCGAGCATGTAGCGGCGCAATACGATGTCCTTGCGAAAACCGATCCAGGTCGTACTGCGCGGGAAAAGCCCTTCCGCATCGAGCGCGGCCAGATCTTTGCTGTCATCACAATCTTCGGCCATGCTGGCAACGATTCCAACACCGAGTCCCATACGCACGTAGGTCTTAATAACGTCCGCGTCCCTTGCCGTGAAAACTACGTCAGGCTCGAGGCCGCGGTCCGCGAACGCGCGTTTTAACGACGACTGGCCGCCAAAGCTGAAAACGTAGGTAACGAGCGGGTGTTTCGCCAGGTCATCGAGGGTTAGTTTGCGATCGAGCGCTGCGAGTTCGTGGTCTTTCGGGACGATGATCTTTCGATCCCAGTGATAGCTCGGAACGAGCAACAAGTCGCCGAACAAGTCATGTGAGCCGGTGGCAACTGCAAAATCGATTTCGTTCGCCTGTACCATGTCGGCGATCTGTTCTGACGTACCCTGGTGGAGGTTCAGGCTGACGCGAGGGTAACGATCACGAAACTCACGTATGACATCGGGAAGCACGTAACGCGCCTGCGTATGGGTAGTTGCTATTGAGAGCGAACCTTCTTCCTCGTGGTAATAGTCAGACGCGAGGCTGCGGATATTGTCGACTTCCTGCATGATCATTCGGGCGCGCCCGATGACTTGTTCGCCAGCAGCCGTGACGCCTCCAAGGCTCTTTCCCTTACGCACGAAGAGCTGCAGCCCGAGTTCTTCCTCGAGAAGTTTGAGTTGTTTGCTCACCCCCGGCTGGGACGTATACAGCCTTTCAGCAGCTGCAGTGATGTTCAGCCCGTTATCGACGATCGCAAGCAAATATTTCAGTTGTTGTAGCTTCATTCTGAACGTTGCGTCGTTGCGTCTTCATATGTGACCGTCATGCGGCCGGTTCGTTTCACTGGCGTCCAAAAATATTCGACTACATATAACACATGGTTATGTCGTCAGATAGTCGCAATACTCTCTCGCCTGATGATTTCCCCCGCCGTATCTTCTCAGGTGCATTAGGGGCGCACCCAGCCTGGGCCGCTCTTGTCTGCGGCAGCATTCGTGGTAGCCTCTGGCACGAACAAGAGCACGTAATGGGGGACGTGACAATGATCTACGATAGCATTCTTGAGACTATCGGCAATACGCCTGTTGTGCGCCTCAATCGTATCGGGCCCGACCATGTGGATATCTATGTGAAGGTCGAGTCGTTTAATCCCATGGCATCTGTCAAAGACAGGCTGGCGTTCGCAATTATCAATGACGCTGAGCAGAAGGGCACGCTAGCGCCCGGCCAGACCGTGATCGAAGCGACATCCGGCAACACCGGCATTGCGCTGGCCATGGTATGCGCTGCCAAGGGCCACCAGTTTGTCGCAACGATGGCCGATTCTTTTTCGGTCGAGCGGCGACAGGTCATGCGTGGTCTCGGTGCCAAAGTCATCCTGACGCCCGCGGCCGAACGCGGCACCGGCATGGTTAAGAAAGCCAAAGAACTTGCTGCCAGGCATGGCTGGTTTCTTGCGCGCCAGTTTGAAAACCAGGCAAATCCCGATTACCACGCGAACACGACCGGACCGGAAATTCTCAGTGATTTCGCCGGGCGCCGTCTCGACTACTGGGTCACGGGTTATGGTACCGGCGGCACAATGAGCGGGGCGGGAAGAACGCTCAAAGCGGCCAGGCCCGATGTGACCGTCGTGGCGACGGAGCCAGCTGGAGCGACGTTGCTCGCTGGTAACGAATGGGCGCCGCACAAGATACAGGGCTGGACACCGGACTTCATTCCCGACGTTCTCGATCGCGAGGTGTTCGATGAGCTGCGTTCCATCGGCGACGACCGCGCCATCGAGGTATCACGAGAGTTGGCACACAAGGAAGGCATCTTCACCGGTATCTCCGCAGGCGCGACGCTCGCCACGGCACTCGATATTGCCGCCGACGCCCCCGAAGGTTCTGTCATTCTTGCGATGTTGCCCGACACTGGCGAGCGATATCTGTCAACGCCGTTGTTTGAGGGCGTCAACGACGGATCCGATGACGACTGGCTGGAATCGCAGTAAACCTCAGGAAAATTGCCCAAATGCCCGATTTATCGGGCGGAAACGTTTGCGCCTGAGACTCTTGTCACAGCCAGATCAGCGCAGTGCTGGCATCGTAAGCATCCAGGCGCATGCCAATGGATACGGAGCGAGCGTTGCCCGCCGACCTGCACAACCTGCAAACACGAAAAAATATTGGCAAGGCCAAGGGTCTTCTGCATTCGCTCGTGCCGCGTGCCCAGTGTTTTTGTTTTTATGATGCGGACAGGCAGTGTATCTGGAGCTCGGACGGTGCTGACGATTACGAGATAGACAACTTCGTCACGGACCTTCCGGGCGAGGTCATCCAGGAAGCGGCAAAGAATGCGGGCCATGTGCGGCGGACGTTGACGTCGGGTCGTACCTTGCTTGTACTGGAGGTCGGTGATGATCACGGTGACAGGCTTGGCTTGCTCGTGGCGGTATTTTCGCGCAATGCAGGCAAGTCATCAGCATTTAATCCAAAAATGCTCGCCAAGATTCTGCGGCCGGCAGTCGACCTGATCGGCGAAAGCCTGGACGTGTGCAGGCAACTCGAAGATGCGACACTTCGCACCGAGGAGGCCGAGAACGAACTCACGCTTGTCTACGAAGTTGACGAGAAAATACACGGCACGTCGCGAAGTCATGCGGGACTTGCACAGCTTGTCGGCCAAAGCGGCCGCTTTCTCGGCATCGCGTACAGCGTTCTTCTTATTCCCGGCAAACGAATACGCGTCAGTGCTACGCATTCGAGCTGGAAGAATGTAAATCGCAAGGTGCTCGATCGTTACCTGATCGATCACATGATGCCGAAGCTCGAAGGCAAACGCTGGCCCGCCGTTTTCGAAATTCCGGGCATCGAAGGCGACGACAGCACACCCGAACAGGGTTTTCAGACCCTTTTGAGCCCGCTCCTCGACAAGCATGGCAATCTGGAAGGCGTCATGGCGCAGCTGGGGCGTGTCAATGCCGGGGAGTTCAGCAAAACGGAACGCCGTTTCATGTCGCATATCGTGCGCAAGATCGAATACGTCATCGAGCAGTCCTTCGATGCAATGACCGGTCTCATGAACCGCTCCGGCTTCGAGGCGCAGTTGCAGGAATCCTCCAAGTCGCTTGCAGATGCGGATGATGTCCACCAGCTCATATACTTTGACCTCGATAACCTGCAGCTCGTGAATGACACTTTCGGGCATGAGGCTGGCGACGAAGTCATCGTTCGATTCGCGCGCCTGCTCGAAGAGGACCTGTCACGTAAAGCCGTTGTGTCTCGGCTGACGGGTGATGAATTCTGCATTCTTTTGACGCATGCGGAATGTAGTAGTGCGATTGAACTTGCGCAGACGATTCGCAAGAACGGGCAATCGCTTCGATACCTCGAGGGTGACAAATCACTACAGATCACAATGAGTATCGGTATTGCAGAATTCAGCTCACTGACGTCCGACGTCGGTCGTGCGCTGACAACGGCGCGCATGGCGTGTGAAGCTGCGAAGGACTACGGGCGTGATCGCATCGAGGTCTACGACGACCAGAATCTGAGCATCATTCGCCGCCACGACGACATGCAGCTGGTATCACAAATCCAACAGGCACTGGATGGCGATGAATTCGAACTGTTGGCGCAACCGATCATGAGTCTGAAGGACGATGACACGAGGCAGCGTTTCGAAGTCCTGTTACGAATGCGAGATAACGGTGGCGAGACAATTTCGACAAGCGCATTCTTCTCGGCGGCCGAGCGCTACAAGCTCATGCCGCAGATCGATCGCTGGGTAATATCGTCGACACTCGCGCGACTTGCCGAAAACTCGAAAATTGTCGATGAGCATAACGCGATCTTTTCGATCAATCTGTCCGGGCAGTCCTTGAGCGACGACGATATTCTCGAGTTTATAGACGAAGAGCTCAATGAAAACGGCCTGCCGCCGGAAGCGTTGTGTTTTGAAATTACAGAATCTGCTGCTGTTTCGCATCTCAGGAAAGCGCAGTCCTTTATTGACGCGCTGGGAGAGCGAGGCTGCAGTATCTCGCTTGACGACTTCGGTGCCGGCCTGAGTTCCTTCGCCTACCTGAAGAACTTCAAGGTTGACTCGCTGAAGATCGACGGCAGCTTTGTTCGCGACATCACCGATAATCGCATCTCCGAGTCGATGGTCGCGGCCATTACGCAGGTTGCCAAGGTTATGGAGCTCGATACTGTTGCTGAGTATGTCGAGACCGAAGAAACCCGCGCCTTGATCGCCAAACTCGGCGTCGACTTTGCCCAGGGGCATGTGATCGGCAAGCCGGCACCGCTCGACGATGTACTGGCCAGCCTGGCCAATCCGAAGAAGACCTCGACTGCCTGAGGCAACCGCCGCCTTTTTTTGTCCGATGAAGTCGGTCTCGCGTAGACTCGATTGCCATGGAGGTTCGAGCGGGAAAGTCAGTCATCAATGCTGTGGTGGCATTGCCAAAAGAGCTCCAGGAGCCTGTGGCGCGCTGGTTTGAGCGGCTGGTCTCGGCACACGGAAACATCGAGCTGCCTGGTGACACGCTGCAGCGGATTGCCAAGCTCGTCGCCTGCAGCGAATTTGCGTCGTCAGTACTGCTGAAGGAATGGCACTGGTTTGTCGCTGGCCATGAAGCACTGGACGGCGTCCCCGACAGAGCAGAGCTCGGCTGCCTCGTCGATGAGGTCAGGAACGACATCGACGAAATCGACGTAGCAAAAGAGCGCATTCGCCGTTTCCGTCAGCGCTGGATGCTGCAGATCTTGTGGCGCGAGATAGCTGGCATCGCGACGCTTGGCGAAACGCTTGCAGCGCTCTCTGACCTCGCGGACAGGTTTCTCGATGCGGCAGCGGGTTTCGCGGAGCGGTCGCTGCACGAGCGTTTCGGTTTCGTACGTGACGAGAATGGTGAACCTGTATCCCTTGTTGTGCTTGGCATGGGCAAGCTCGGTGGCAAGGAGCTCAATTTTTCGTCCGACATCGACCTGATCTTCCTGTATTCCGAAGGCAAGGAAAGTGATGGCCCGAAGCGGCTGAGCGCCCAGGAATATTTCACGCGTGTCTCGCGCCATATCGTTGCTTTGCTCGATGAGATGACGGCTGACGGCTTCGCGTTTCGTATAGACACTCGTTTGCGACCCTTTGGGGACAGCGGCCCGCCGGTGACGAGTTTCTCAGCGCTTGAATCCTACCTGCTGCAACATGGCAGAGAGTGGGAGCGGTATGCATATGTGAAAGCACGCATCGTCGGTCCGGCACCATCGGCTGCCGTTGCCAGCAGCCTGCAAGACGAGCTGATTACGCCGTTTGTGTACCGGCGCTATCTCGACTTCGGTGTCTTCGAGTCACTTCGCGACATGCATGGACTGGTTGCGGTCGAAGTGCAGAAGCGCGGAATGGCCGACAACGTCAAACTGGGGCCCGGTGGAATTCGCGAAATCGAGTTCATCGTCCAGTCGTTGCAGCTGGTTCGGGGCGGCGCCCGGCGCGAATTGCAGGACTGCGAACTACAGCGTGTCCTGCCGAAGCTTGTCGGTCGACACGGACTGGCGGCGGCCGATGCCGATGCGCTGGTCGAGGCCTACTGCTATCTGCGGCGCGTCGAGAACTTCATCCAGGCTATTCGTGACCGCCAGACGCACGATCTGCCCACGGACAACCTCGATCGGGTGCGCTTGTACCTGGCCAATGGCTGTTCGAACTGGGATGAGCTGCGAGACCAACTGGATCGGCATCGAAACGTAGTGACGACTGAGTTCGAGGCGATTGCGTTTCGCGATCGCGACGAATCGGATCACAAGCCTGTGCAGCGTCTCGCTGATCTTTGGAAGAATGTCGCTGCGGCGTCGGCCTGGGTTGAATGTCTTGAGCAGGACGGGTTTGCGCAAGCCGATGAAATCGCAGCGACGATCACTGCGTTCGCAAACACACCTTCCACTCGGCAAATCGACGCCGTCGCAAGAAAACGCCTGCAAACCTTCATACCGGAGCTCCTGTCACGCATTCGGGAGAGCGCGGACCCTGTATCGACACTTGTCAGGGTGTTGGCACTTGTCGAGAAAGTAGTGCGGCGCAGCGCCTACATTGCCCTGCTCAATGAAAATACGCAGGTGCTCGCGCGCCTGGTCGAACTGTGTGAGCGCAGCGCCTATATTGCCGATGAAATCGCTCGTTACCCGGTGCTTCTTGACGAGCTGCTGGATCCCAGCGTTCATTCCTCGCCGCTGACGCCCATTGAACTCGACGCAGAGCTTCGCGATCGACTAAGTGATTGTCCCGCAGATGACAGCGAAGCGCAGATGGCCGTCCTCGGCCAGTTTCAGCGCGCCAACATGTTCCGCGTGGCAATTGCTGATGTTGCGGGTTACCTGCCGATCATGAAGGTCAGTGACAGCCTGACGTGGCTTGCGGAAGCCGTTCTGAAATGCGCGCTTGATATTGCGTGGCGCGACCTGACTCTCAAGCACGGTGTGCCCGAGTACGTTATCGACGGTGAGCGCAGGCAGGCCGGATTCGCCATTATTGCTTACGGCAAACTTGGCGGGCTCGAGATGTCTTACGGCTCCGATCTCGACCTGGTCTTTCTGCACGACGCAGCCGGGACCGAGCGCATAACCAATGGACCCAGGCCTCTCGACAACACGATGTTCTATACGCGGCTGGTACGCCGACTGTCTCATTTCCTGACAGCGCAGACCGGGTCCGGCATGCTCTACGAGGTAGACACGCGATTGCGACCAGATGGTCAGTCAGGTGTGATGGTCAGTAGCGTAGACGCGTTCGAACATTATCAGGAAGAGAACGCCTGGACCTGGGAGCACCAGGCATTGCTGCGCGCCCGGCCAGTCGCCGGGAGTGCGCGCATAGCGGAAAGTTTCGTCCAGATTCGCGACGATACCCTGTCATCGCGGGTCCGCCAGGACACACTGCGCGATGACGTTGCCGATATGCGCGGGCGCATGCGCAAGAAACTCGACAAGAGTAATGAACAGCTATTCGATCTGAAGCAGGGCAGCGGTGGCATTGGAGATATCGAATTCATCGTGCAATACCTCGTGTTGTCGAAAGCAGCTACCAGCGCATCGGTCTATTTCTACACTGACAATATTCGCCAGCTGGATGCGCTCGCAGAGAGCAACTGCATCACGGCGGATGTATCAGAGCGATTGCAGGGAATTTACAAAGCCTACCGACTGCGGCTACACCATCTCTCCCTCGACGACAAAAAGTTGCTCGTCGGCCAGGACGAGTTTCTCGAGGAGAGACGCTTTGTAGAAGACTTGTGGACAGAGGTCCTATAATCCACCCATCGCCAAAACAACATCAGGAATCAGCGTGACCCAGAGAGCAGGCACAGTCGAGCAGAATCTCAGTCCCGCAAGTGCCCAGCACCGCTACCAGGTTCGGCCGCGGGACTTGCCCCTCTCGTGTCCGATGCCGGGCATGTACCTGTGGAATTCGCATCCCAAGGTTTTTCTACCGATCGAAGAGACGGGCGAGGCCAAGTGCCCTTATTGTGGCGCTCAATATCACCTTGGCGATGAAGGGGCTTGATCTCCTTCGATCGCGGCGTCACCACACGACAGGTCGACAGATTGGCCTAAATGGCAGCTAAATATTGCGAAAATCCGGAAAATTCTAAAAACGTTCCAAATCATGTCGGCGGGCCCTGGCCCAGCGGCTGGTGTTTGGCCTTCGATAGGTGGGAGAAGCATAACCCCAGCATAGCGTTGTGCTTAAAAGCAACGAAATATGTTTTAAAACGACCTAAAAGCCCCGATAATCTGAAAAAAGTCAGAAATCGGACAATCTTGAGTGATCTGAGCCAGATCGCGCGAGAGCAGGGTCAAGAAACCTGAAAAATCTAGAAAAGTAGCTGAAAAATAACCAATATGCCTCGAAAAGCAGCGAAATGACCGAAACTGTCAAGAAAACAGCCAAAGGCGCAATACTTTACGATCGCCAGGTGATACGCGAGATCGGCGAGGAGCGCTTCGCGGCATCAGGCTGGCTGCATGCCGAGCCGGTGTCAGGGGACCTGCGCGCCGCCGGGCGTGGCAATACGATGTTCGTCGGCAACGTGCCGCGGCAGTTTGTCCTGCGGCACTATATGCGCGGCGGGCTGATCGGCAAGATCGTCCGTGATTCCTACGTCTGGGCAGGCGAAGATCAGAGTCGGCCGTTCGCCGAATGGCGCATGCTGGCGAAAATGGCGGACAGTGGGCTTCGCGTGCCGCGGCCCGCAGCCGCGCAGTATCGCCGGCGCGGGCCGTTATACACGGCTGATATCATCACGGTTCGTATCCCGAATGTCATGCCGTTGTCCGGCTACATCAAAGACAAACCACTGTCGCCGGAGTTTTGGCAATCACTCGGTGCGGCCGTACATGATTTTCACGACAAGGGCGTTTGTCACGCAGATATGAACGCCTATAACCTGCAAATCGATAACGATGGTGACCTTTGGATGCTCGACTTTGATCGCGGTCGACTGCTTCCGCCCGGGTCCTGGCAGCAAAAGACCCTGAGCCGGTTACATCGCTCGTTGCACAAAGTCGTATCGCTGGATCCAAAGCTGCATTTCAGGCAGCAGAACTGGGAGCAGTTTCTGGAGGGTTACTTCGACGCGTCGAGATCGGCGTAGTAGTCGGGGTAAGACTCGGGCAGGTTCTTGAATTTGCGGTGTACCCAGAAATACTGCTCCGGACACAGGCGACTATGCTCCTCGAGTATCTTCATATAGCGTTCGGTATCTGCGACCGT